>JAGQRJ010000026.1 GCA_020425635.1 Planctomycetota bacterium
CTCGGCGCGAGCTTCGTCGCCCGCTGGCGCGCGGAGCGCGCGACGCTGGCCTCGTCCACGCCGACCCAGCCCTCGCCGCCCGCGTCGCGCGTCGAGCTGGCCCGCCGCTACCTGAGCTCCATGACCGAGGACCCCGAGCTCGGCCCCCGCTGGCAGCGCGAGCACCGGCTCGAGCCCCTGGCCGCGGGCGACGCGCTGCCCTGGCAGGTGGCGGAAGGGCTCGAGGCCGCGCCGAACCTCCCCGCCCAGCGCGTGCTGATCGCGGTGGCCCTCGGCCTGCAGGATCGCTTCGAGGAGGCCGACCGCCTGCTCGGCGAGACGAGCGAAGCCCTCGCCCTGCGGGCCGAGCTCCGCGCGCAGGCGCGCCGCCACAGCGAGGCCCTCGCGCTGCTCGAGCACGCCGGCGACGCGCGCGCGGTGCGCCGCGAGCGGATCCAGCTCTACGCCAGCCAGCAGGACTTGACCCGCGCGCTCGCCGAGGCGCGCGCGCTCCCCGTCGGCGACCCGCTGCGGGCGGCGATCGAGGGGGAGGCGCGCGTGCGCAGCCTCCCCGACCCGGAGCAGAGGCTGCGCGAGCTCGAGGCCTTGCTGGCGGCTCCCGCCTCGCCCGCCCAGGCGTTCCGCCTGCGCTTCGACGTCGCCCAGGTGCTCCTGGAGCTGCGCCGCTACGCCGAGCTCGAGGACGAGCTCGAGCGCATGCACGCGCTGCGCCCCGACAGCCCGTTGATCCCCTTCCTGCGCTACCTGCGCTACAACACCGAGCGCAACTACCCCGAGGTCACCCGCGCCCTCGACGAAGGCCTGGCCTACGAGCGCGACCCGGAGCAAGCGGCCATGCTCGGGTGGCTCCGCGTCCAGTCGCTCTGGCTGAG
Source organism: Planctomycetota bacterium (assembly GCA_020425635.1). Taxonomy (GTDB): domain Bacteria; phylum Planctomycetota; class J058; order J058; family J058; genus JAGQRJ01. The sequence goes on from JAGQRJ010000026.1 coordinate 873, forward strand.
CGGTGACAAGGTACGCTCGCGCGCCGCGCGGGAGGCCTTACTCCGTGAGGGCCCCCCCGCGGCTGGGGTCATCCCGCTGGCGGCTCAGATCAGCGCCGTGGTCCAGCAGCCCGCGGACGCGCTCGCCTTCGCCGAGGCCGGCCGCGCGAACCCGGCGCTCTCCCCGGAAGGTCGCTGGACCTGCCTGCGGGTGTCGATCGAGGTGCTGCGCGCGAGCGGGGCCTGGGCCGAGCTGCGCACGCTGATCGAAGGGCTCGAGGGCGAGCCGCTCCCCCCGGACCTGTTCCAGACGCTGGCCGAGGCCCACGCCGAGGCGACCCGCGCCCTCGAGGGTCGCTGAGCGGCTGCCTACTCCCCGCGGTAGACCCACCGGTCTCCGACCTTGTAGAAGCGGACCACGCCGCGCAGCGGCGACCCGCTGACCTCGGCGACCTCGCCCTGGACCTCGACCGCGAGGCCCGCGACGAGCGCCTCGAGGCGGGCCTGATCGATCCGCTGCGGCCGGCTCGCGTAGTTCTCGAGGCTCAGGCTGCGAAACTCGTCGACGCTCAGGTCCTGGAGCTCCTCGACCTTGGAGGCGGTGGCCGCGAACACGGCAGGCCAATCGAAGATCCGGTCGAGCTCTCCGGCGGGGAGCGCGCCCCCCGACACCCCGAGGTAGATCGAGGCCGCCTCGCGCGCATCGGTCACCGGGGCGGGCGGCGCGGGCTCCTCGAGGCGCAAACGCGGGTCGCGCTCGAGGGCGCGCTGCATGGCCGCGCGGGCGGCGTCCGGGTCGCCCGCGTCGACGTGCAGCAGCGCCCGGCGAAAGTCCAAGAAGGGGTCGTCGATCTGCGCCGCGAGCACGTCGACCGCCGCCAAGGCCGCGGGGTAGTCCTCGAGCTGGTCGTTGTATTCGATCGCGGCGATCTTGCACTCGAGCGACGCGGGGTAGGCCTCGCGCAGCTGGGCCAGGGTCGCCGTCCAGCCCGCGGTGTCTCCCCGCAGCGCTTGCGCGTTGAGCTTGATCACGAGCATGTCCAGCTCGCCAGCCTCCTCGGCGCTGAGCTGCGCGATCGCCTCCAGGGTCTCGGCGGCCTTGCGCTGCGGCCAGAGCTCCGCGATCCGCAGGTAGGCGGGGCTCGGCGGACGCCCGTCGAGGTAGGCCCGGAACTGGCGGCGCAGCTTGTCGCTCCAGGGCACGTCGCCGTGCGCGGCGTCGACGACCCGCAGCACGCCGCCGCGCAGCGCGACGTAGAGCGAGACGTAGCTCAGCGCGAAGCCCTCGGGCTCGACCCGCCGGAAGACCAGGCGCGGCGCCCCCTCGCCGACGAAGGTCACCAGGTGAAAGCTGTTCTTGCGCCCGAGGACCGCCGCGATCAGGTCGGGGACGCTCGCCTGCACGCTCGCCTGGATCGTCGCGAGCTGCTCGGTCGTCGGCGAGAGCCCGCGCACGGTCAGCGCGGTGAGCGCCCCGGCGTCGAAGCACCCCTGGAGGAACTGGGCGCCGCGCTGGGCCTCGACCTCGCGCTCGATCCGTTGCCCCAGCGCCTGGGCCGCGGCCGGATCGACCTGCGCCTGGCAGAGGCCGAGGCCGCCGAGGGCGCACAGGAGCGCGAGCTGACGAGCGGTAGACACGGGACCTCCCTGACCCCGGACTGTAGCGAGGTCCCCTCCGTCGCGCCCAGGTCCGAACTCGGCCCAAGAGGCGCTAGAATCACGCCGCACTCGAGGTGACAGCGGGGCGCCCAGCGTCGTTCGAGACCTCAGCGGAGGACCCGTGGCCAAGCAGCCCAAGAACGCGATCGAGCCGACGCGCGCCGTCGATTATCCGGAGTGGTACCAGCAGGTCGTGAAGGCCGCGGAGCTGGCCGAGGCCTCGCCCGTGCGCGGCTGCATGGTGATCAAGCCGTGGGGCTATGCGATCTGGGAGAACATTCAGGCCGTCCTCGACCGCATGTTCAAGGACACGGGCCACGTCAACGCCTACTTCCCGCTGTTCATTCCCAAGAGCTACCTGGAGAAGGAGGCCCAGCACGTCGAGGGCTTCGCCAAGGAGTGCGCGGTGGTCACCCACCACCGCCTCGAGGCCGGCCCGGACGGGACCCTCGTGCCGGCCGGCGAGCTCGCCGAGCCGCTGATCGTGCGCCCGACGAGCGAGACGATCATTGGCGAGGTCTACGCCAAGTGGGTGCAGTCCTACCGCGACCTCCCGATCCTGATCAACCAGTGGGCCAACGTCGTGCGCTGGGAAATGCGCACCCGGCTCTTCCTGCGCACCGCCGAGTTCCTCTGGCAGGAGGGCCACACCTGCCACGCCACCCGCGAGGAGGCCGAGCAGGAGACCCTGCAAATGCTCGACGTCTACGCCGACTTCGCCGAAAACTACATGGCCATGCCGGTGATCAAGGGCGAGAAGACCGCGGACGAGCGCTTCCCGGGCGCGGTCAACACCTACGCGATCGAGGCCATGATGCAGGACCGCAAGGCGCTGCAGGCCGGCACGAGCCACTTCCTCGGGCAGAACTTCTCCCGCGCCGCGAACATTTCGTTCCAGGACAAGGACGGCGCCCAGCAGCTCGCCTGGACGACCTCCTGGGGCGTCTCCACCCGCCTGATCGGCGCGCTGATCATGACCCACTCCGACGACGACGGGCTCGTGCTCCCGCCCAAGCTCGCCCCGCGGCACGTGGTCTTGATCCCGATCTGGCGCAAGGACGAGGAGGAGGCCCAGGTCGTGAGCTACTGCCAGGACCTCGCCAAGGAGCTGCGGCAGGTCGAGTTCTCCGGCGGCAAGGTCCGGGTCGAGGTCGACACGCGCGACCTGCGCGGCGGCGACAAGGTGTGGCAGCACGTCAAGCGCGGGGTCCCGATCCGGCTCGAGATCGGCCCGCGGGATATCGCGAGCGACTCGGTGTTCATGGCCCGCCGCGACAAGAGCCCCAAGGACAAGCAAGGCGTCCCGCGCGCCGAGTTCGTCGCCAAGGTGGCCTCGATCCTGCAGGAGATTCAGGACGCGCTCTACCAGCGCGCCCTGGCCTACCGCGAGGAGCACTCCCACGACTTCGACGACCTCGAGAGCATGCTCGCGTTCTTCACCCCGCAAAACGCCGACAAGCCCGAGATCCACGGCGGCTTCGCCCGCGCCTACGCGACCGAGGGCCCGGAGGTTCAGGCGATCCTCAAGCAGCACAAGCTCACCGCGCGCTGCATTCCGCTGGGCGCCGACGAGCCCCCGGGGACCTGCGTGTTCACCGGCAAGCCGGCCGCGCGCCGGGTGATCTTCGCCAAGGCCTACTGAGCGAGCGCGAGCCTCGCGCGTGAAGTGCTACCTGCGCGTGATCCCGGCCGACGACGCGTGGGGCGACGACCAGGTCGCCGCGGTCCTCGCCGAGCTCTCGCCCGAGGTCACCCAGACCAAGCCCTTCGAGCGCCACCCGCGCGGTGGGTTCTCGCTCTTCCTCGAGTTCCCCGACGGCAAGCAGGTGGAGCTCGCGACGTGGCTGCACGAGCGCGGCCTGTGGTGCTGCTTCTAGCTGGCCCTCGGGCTCGGGCTTGGTCTCGGTCTCGGTCTCGGTCTCGGTCTCGGTCTCGGTCTCGGTCTCGGACTCGGACCCGTGCTCCGCACCGACTGGGGCGCAGCGCGCGGGCACCGGCTCCGCGGGGGGCGGGGGAGCTGCTGCTCGGCGGCTTCGCTCGGTCGTTCCTACTGGCCGGCGAGCGAGACCACGCCGTAGACCTGGAACGACGCTCGCTGCAGATGCC
>JAGQRJ010000203.1 GCA_020425635.1 Planctomycetota bacterium
CACGTCGGGGGCGCCGGGGAGCGGGGAGCGCGCGGTGAGCAGGTAGTAGAGCGTCGCGCCCGCGCCGTAGACGTCGATCGCGACGCCCGAGCGCGGGGTCGGCTCGTCGGCTTCGTCCAGCACCCACTGCTCGGGGGCCGAGAACGCTGGGGTCCCGCCCTGGCTGAGGGAGCGGTCGCGGTCGCGGGAGAGCCCGAAGTCGCCGAGGCGCGCCTGGCCCTGGGCGTCGAGGAGCACGTTGTGCGGCTTGACGTCGCGGTGGCAGAGCCCGGCGGCGTGCAGCTGCTCGAGCCCAGCCAGGAGCTGGCGCGCGATCTGGCGCGCCTCCTCGGGGGCCAGGGGGCCGGCCTGCTTGACCCGGTCGGCGAGGGAGCCGCCGGGCAGGTAGGGCAGGGCGAGGAACCCGCCTCCGCCCGGGAGCTCGCCGGCGGCGAGGACCTCGGCCAGGTTCCCGAGGGTCGCGTCGGCGCGCAGCGCCTCGAGCCGGCGGTAGGCCTCGAGCTCGTGGGCGAAGCGCGCGGCGGAGGCGAAGCACTTGAGCGCCACGCGCTTGTTCAGGCCGTCGCTGCTCTCGGCGAGGTAGACCACGCCCTCGGCCCCGCGCCCGAGCTCGGAGAGGATTCGATACCCGGCGACCGACTCCGGCAGGCTCACTGGAAGATCGCCTCGATCCCGCGCAGGAGGTCGACGCTGCCTTCGTCGGCGTCGGCGCCGAGGGCGTGCTTCGCCTCGCGCACCGCGCGCGTGAAGCCCGCGACCCGCTCGGCGTGAGGCTGACCCTCGAGCAGGCGCCGCTCTCTGCGCGGGCTGCGCAGGCAGGCGCGGGCGAGCTCCGCGAGCTGGCTCAGCTCGCTCGGCGTCGCGTCGGGGGCGAGCTCGGCGAAGAGCGCCACGAGCACTTCGCCGCGCAGGCTCTGCAGGGTGCGCTTCACCTGATCGGGCGAGAGCCCCTCGCGCGCGGCGATCTCGGCGTTGGTGAGCCGCGAGACGAGCAGGCCCGAGAGCACGTAGACCCGCTGCAGGTCCTGGGTCGAGCCGTGGGCGTAGCGGTCGTGCACCCGCCGGACCGCGCGCACGATCCGCGCCTCGAGGTCGAGGGCCTCGACCTCGCGCGCGCTGGGCTCCGCGGGGAGCTCGAGATCGGGGGGCTGCGTCGGCCGCCGGCGGCGGAGGTGCATGCGCACGGCGTTGGCGATCGAGGTCGTGAGGTAGGCGCGGAAGGGGCCCGCCTCGGCGTCGTAGCGGGGGACGATCCGCTCGCGCATGGCGAGCAGCACGTCCTGGGTCAGGTCGTCGCGCTCGGCCAGGGGGAGCCGAGGAAAGCGTCGCGCGAGGTAGCGGCGTATGGGAGCCTCGTAGGCCGCGATCGCGGCCCAGTCGGGGGACCCCCCGCGGATCGCGCTCAACGTCGTCACCCAAAAGTCGCCCATGTGCCAGAGGTTAAGAAAATTCCTGGAACCCCGCGCCCGAGATCTCAGGAGCGCATAAGCAGGGCAAGACCTCAGCCAAGGAAGCAGGCACCATGATTCGTTCGCCCTTCACCCTCTCGCTCCCCACCCTGGCCCTGAGCCTGGCCCTCGTCGGCGCAGGGCGCTCCCCGGCGCAGGCCGTGCGCGGCGAGCACGACCCTGGAGCCAAGCTCGAGCAGCTCGCCGCCGAGAACGCGGTGCTCAAGCGCGAGCTGCGCGCAATCAAGGAGATCGTCGACGGCGTCGTCGCGCGAGAGCCGCAGAGCGGCGCTGGCCTGAAGGTCGGCGTGGTCGACGTCGGCGTGCTGCTCGCCAAGCACCCGCAGCGGGCGGCCTTCGAGGCCGAGCTCGACGGAGAGCGCGAGAGCGCCAAGGCCACGCTGGCGCGGAAGAAGCAGGAACTCGACACGTTGCAACAGCAGGGGGAGGAGACGACCCAGGCCGCGGCGAAGTTCAAGGCCTTGCAGGAGCTCTACCAGTCCAACTTCGCCAAGAGCGAGGACGCGATCACCCTGACTCTGCTCGCCGACGTCGAAGGCGCGATCCAGACCTTCGCCGAGCGGGAGGGCTACGACCTGATCCTGAAGGTCGACCGCGGCGCGGAGCAGGACGCGGAGCTCGAGTCGCGGCTCTACCGCGCCCAGGTCGCGAGCGTGCTCTACCGCCGCGACGCCCTCGACGTGACCCTGCCCGTGCTCAAGCACCTCCTGCAGGCCACGAGCCAGGGGGCTCCTGCCCTTCGCGGCGCCAGCGACGAGGACGTCCTGACGCGGGTGCACCAGGTCGTCAGGGACTTCGGCGGCAAGGTGATCCGCGCGGAGTTCGTCGCCGTCCCCGCGAAGCTCGGGAACCGCGGTCTGCGGCTCGAGGTCGGGCTGCCGGGCAGCGACCTGAGTCGCGCCGCCAAGCTGCGGGACGCGGTGCTCGTGGACCCGCGGATCTCGACCCGCTTCGGCAAGGCGGCCGACAGCCGGGCGGAGATCTCCCCGCTCGCCGACGGCAGCGAGTCCATGGTCTACACGTTCACGCTCGTGCCCTAGCCCGCCCGCGCGCTCGCGCCTCAGCCGGCGCGCGCGCCCAGCGCGGACCGCGCCGGTCAGGG
>JAGQRJ010000204.1 GCA_020425635.1 Planctomycetota bacterium
AAGACAGTGAGACCCGGCCTGCGGCCGGGTACACACTGTCGCTTGCGCCTCGCTCGCGGCGGCAGAGCCGCCGACTCGCTCCGGCGCAGCCCGCCTGCTGCGCAGGCGGCTACCCCGCAAACTCACCCCTTCGTGGTGAGCTTTGCGGGCTAGCCGGAGCCGCGCGAGCGGACGGGAAACCACCCGCTCGGCAGGAGCTGGATCGTGAGGTCGGCCTCTTCGAACAGCGCGCGGTAGCCCTGCGCGTCTGCGGCCTCGGCGCCGAGCAGCTCGGGGAGGATCTCCCGCGCCCGACGCGCCCGCCGGGCGTACTTCTTGCTGACCTTCTCGACGAAGTCCTGCGCCTCCTCGTCGGAGTCGAAGAGCTGCTTCGCCGCGAAGACCATCCACTCGGGCGGGGTCTCGCACTCGAGGAAGCGGATCAAGCCCAGCGCGACCGAGGGGTGCTTGAGCTCCTCGAGGGCGAGGAAGGTCTCTTCGTCGACCTGCGGCGCGGCCCCCGTGGTCATGGTCGCCATCGGGTCGATCTGCTCGACCTCGAAGCGCATCTCGACCTTGCCCATGGTGATCCGGTCGCCGTGGGTGAGGTAGGCGATCCGCACCGCCTGGTCGTTGAGCTGGGTGCCGAAGCGGCTCCCCTCGTCGCGGATCAGCATCCGGTTGTGCAAGCGCAGGATCGTGGCGTGCAGGCGCGAGACGGAGCGGCTGTGGAGCGCGATCTCGCGCTCCTCCTCGCGGCCCACCGTGAACACGGCGCGCTTGTCGAAGTGAATCGCCCGCTGCTTCGGCTCTCCCGCGAGGACCACCAGGCGGGTGCGAGGACGCGGCTGCGCGGGCGCCAGCTGGGGCGGGTACGACTCCTGGGCGCCGTCCCACCAGCCGAGCCAAGCCTCCGGGTCGTCGCCGAGGTTCTCGTGGGTGATCGAGAACAGCTGCATCGGCACCCGGCTGCGCACGCGCCGCATGCGGCGCTCGACCTTCTCGGTCACCTGGCTCGCGAGCTCGGGCCCGAGGATGATCTCGATCGCCTTGCGGGCCTGCTCCAGCCGGCCCGACTGGGCGTCGGACGCGAGCTGCTCGAGGAGGTAGATCACGGCGCGGCGATCGGACGACTCGGCGAGGGTCTGGAGGAAGGGCGGGGCGACGTACTGGGTCTCTCCGCTCCCCGCCCCCAGGCGCTGGGTGTTGCCCATGCGCCGCATGGGCCCGAGCCCGCCGTCGCGGAACGTGAGGTTGACCTTGCCGAGCTTGATCGGGTCGCCGTCCTTGAGCACGACCTGGCGCACGCGCATTCCGCCGACGAAGGTCCCGTAGGTGCTCCCGAGGTCGCGCCCCACGTAGCCCGTCTTCCCGCGCTCGATCTGCATGTGCTGACGCGAGACCGAGGCGTCGGGGATCACCACGTCGCAGCTGTTGTCGCGCCCGACGTGGAACGAGGCGCCGGGCAAGAGCGGGAAGCGCGTGCCGTCGGCCGCCACGAGGCAGGGGATGTCCACCGGCTTCTGCGCGAGGACCTTGTCGAGGTCGCTCACGATCAACTCCGCGGTGGCGTAGCGGAAGTGGCGGTCCGGTTCCATCATGCGGAACAGGACCAGCTCCAGGTCCAAGGGCAGGTCGGCCAGCTCGCGCGGGTGGACGAAGTCGCCCTCGAGGATCCGCCGGGAGATCGCCTGGGGGTTGTGCCCGGGGAAGGGCAGGGTGCCCGTCACGAGGTGGTAGAGGGTCGCGCCGAGGCTGAACAGGTCGCAGCGCGAGTCGACCGCGTGATCGCCCCACTGCTCGGGCGCCATGTAGTGGGGGGTCCCGAGGACCTGCCCGGGGAGGCTCAAGCCGTCGTCGACCTCGACGTTCTTGGCAAGGCCGAAGTCGAGCATCTTCACGGTGCCGTCGTGGGCCACCAGGATGTTGGCGGGCTTGATGTCGCGGTGGACCACCCCCTGGCGATGCGCCACCGCCAGGGCCTTCGCGACGTCCCGGGCCACGCGCGCAGCCTCGAGGGGCTTGAGCGGGCCGTCGTCTTCGAGGGCGGCGTCGAGGGCCACGCCGTTGACGTACTCCATGACGATGTGCGGCTGCTCGCTCTCGCCGTCGACGTCGTAGATCTCCACGACGTTGGGGTGGTGGGTGCGACGCAGGAGCTCGGCCTCGCGCACGAAGCGCGCGCGCCAGGTCTTGTTCTTCGCCTGATCCGCGGCGAGGAACTTGACGACGACCTGCCGCCCGTCCTTGTCCGCGAGGTAGACCGAGCCCATGCCGCCCTCGCCCAGCTTGCGCTGGACGGTGCAGCCGCTGAACACCTGCCCGACCAGGGGGTCTTCGTCGGCGGGCCCTTCGGTCTGGAAGTCGAGCTGGGTGCGCTCGGCGTCGCCTTGCAGCAGGGAGAGCTGGTCGCGGGCGATCCACTCTTGCTCGACGAGGAACGCGTCGAACTCCATGTCGTAGCCGGTCGAGCAGTAGTCGCGATACGCGACGGCCGCGTCCTCGGGGCTCAACAGGCCGAGCTCCACCGCCTGACGACGGATCGCGTCGCCCGTGCCGTCAGGATCGCCGATCCGGGTGGTCTCGCCCCTGCTCATCGTCGCCGGAGTCTACTCCTGGTCCTCTGGACCCGAGGCTTGCTCGTCGAGGCGGCGGCCGGCTTCGAGCAGGAGGCTCGTCACCGTCGTCGTCATGTTGGTGGCGTTGACCGCGATCTGCGGACCGAAGTTGAACTGTCCGACCTTCCAGGAGACGAGCTCCATGACCGCCTCGGCGCCTTCGTTGTCTTCCGTGGCCGCGTAGACCGGGCTTCCGTTGCGGAACACCATCTCGCCGTTGCCGTCGGGGCCGAACACGCTCAAGGTCCCGGTCTTGCCGTTGAACTCGAGCGTCTGCAGGAGCTCGAACAGGTTCATCTGCCCCAGGTTCCCGGCCATGGCGTCGGACATCATGGGCTGGGTGAGCGCGTTCATGTCCGGCGCGGGCTGAGCCGCCGCCGAGGCGGTCTCGCTGCCGAAGCGGTAGGTCACCACGTAGGGACCGATCACGATCTCGTCGTTGTCCTTGAGCTCGTGGTCGCTGGTGATCCGCCGCCCGTTGACCGTGGTGCCGTTTTGCGAGCCGCAGTCGACGATCCAGGGCCGGTCCCGCTTCCAGTAGATCTCGGCGTGCCGCCGCGAGACCTTGCCCGAAGGGATCGAGAGGTCGCAGTCGGGCTGCCGACCGACCACCAGGGTTCGGTTGGGCTCGAGCTCGAGGGGCGGGGCTCCGATGCGGAGCAGCAGGTGCCGGGGACCGCTGGGCGCAGCGCCCGCGGGCGGGCCACGACGCGCCACCATTGGCCGCCGACGCAGGAGGCGGCGGGGATGGCGCGGCGGGGGCCGGCGGCGAGGTCTCGACGGTCTCCCTGGGTCGTTGCCCTCAGGCTCCACGACGCGTCTCCTTTTGCACGGGACTGTGCTTGAGGTTACCTCAGGCGTCGGGCTCTAGCCACAGCGCCCGGGGGCTCGCCGCAGCAGCCGCGCCCCGAGTTGGGGGGTAGCCTAGCGCGAACGCCGACGGAGCCAGAGCAAGGCCAGGCCGCCCAGGAGCAGCCAGGGGGCGCCGCCGCCCTCGGCGTCGGCCCGCAGCGAGCAGTCGCCTCCGCTCGAGCCTCCCGGGGGAGGCGGCGCCTGCTGCGTGTCCACGTAGCTGAACAGCCCGCTCGAGACCGAGGTCAGGTTCGTCGAGGCGTTGGTCACCCGCAGCGAGACCGCGCCCAGGGCCCCCGGGGGGGCGACGGCGGTCAGCAAGGTCGGCGAAGCGACCTGCACGCTGGTCGCCGGGTTCGCGCCGAAGCGCACCTGGGCGTCGGCGGCGAAGTCGGTCCCCTGGATCGTGACGATGGTCCCGCCGGCCGTCGAGCCGCTCGTGGGCGAGAAGGCCACGAGGGTGGGCGGGACGCCGACCACGTAGGTCAAGCCTCCGGTCAGCGTGCCCTCGGTGTTCCCCAGGGCGACGACGACGTTCGCGGGGCCAGCCGCGCCTGGAGGCGCGGTGAAGCGGACCTCGTCGGGGCTCGTCGAGAGCACGGTGGCTGGCACGCCACCCACCGTGACGGTCGCGCCTGCGCCGAAGCCGGTGCCGCGCACGGTGTGCTGAGTCCCGCCGGTGGTGGGCGCGAAGGCCGGGTCGACCGAGGTCGGGGTCGGCTGCGGGGTGTAGGTCACGGCGCCGACGCTGCGCGCCTCCAGCCCGTCCTCGCGCACCACCACGACGTCGACCGCGCTGAAGACCCCCGCGGCCGGCGGCGTCACGCAGCTCAGCTGGGTCGGGCTCACGAAGAGGAACTGCGTGCCGAGTTGACCGCCGATCACGATCGAGCAGTCCGGGGTGAAGCCGCTGCCCGTGATCGTGAGCTGTTCGCCGCCCGCGCTGTTGAGGGCGGGAGGCGAGACCAGGGAGATCTGGGGGGCGGGGTCGACCACGCGCACCGCCGCCGTGAGGAAGGCCGTGCGGCCGCCGCTGTCGGTGATCCGCAGGCTGCGCACGCCGTGCTGGGCGCCAGGGTCGCAGCTGAGGTTCACGTTGAGCCCGAAGGTCCCGAAGGGGGCGAAGCTCGTCACGTTGACCCCCGAGCCGGTGACCTCCACCTGGGTGACGAGGTTCAGGTTCGCGCCGGTGACGGTGAGCTGGCCGCTGAACCCCGTCGGCAGGAGCAGGCCCTCGGCGGAGTTCAGGTTCAACGAGCCGTCGGTGGCGACCCCCCAGCTCGCGGCCGCGCTGCCGCCGGGCGCGAGGGCCAGCGGGCCTCCCGGGAACAGGGTGGTGGAGAAGGTCGTATCGGCCACCGCCGACTGCAGCGCGATGGTGTCGGTGTGCCGCAGCGGGCCGTCGAGGGGCTCGACGTAGAGCGTGTAGGTGCCGCCCGGCAAGCCCTGGATCGCGTAGTTGCCGGACCCGTCGCTGAGGGCCGCGGCGGCCAGGTTCCCGTTGGCGTCGTGGGCCACGACCTGAGCGTGGCGCAGGCCTCCGGCGCCCTGGAAGCTCACGGTCCCGCTGATCTGACCCAGGCCAGCGCCCGCCGCGGGGTAGATCGTGCTCGCCCCCGCCGCGTCGTCGTCGGAGAGACCCCGCGCCGAAGGATCGCCGGAGAGGATCGAGGTGAACATGCAGCACAGCGGTCCGCCCGCGTGGTCGAGGCCGAGGAAGTGCCCGGCTTCGTGGGTCGCGACCGCCTGCACGTCGAAGGTCCCGGGGGTCAGGTTCGTCGAGAAGCTCAGCTGCCCGTTGAAGACGATGTCCGCGTCGAGGATCTGACCGTCGCTGGTCGAGGCCAGGATCGGGGTCAGGGCGATCACCCCCGAGCCCTGGGGAAAGAGCCCCGAACTCCCGGTCTCGTCGAAGAGCACGAGGTGAATGTCCTGGGCGGAGAAGTCGGTGCGGGAGGCGTCGGCGGTGGTGTCCTCGACGAAGGACACGTTCGAGGTCGCGACCCGGCCCCAGGTGGCCACGGCCATGCGGATCGCGGCTTCGTCGCTGAGGTCGCCGACGTCGCTCGACCCCGCGGACTGGATCACGTAGCGCAGCGGGAGCTGCGTCCAGTGGAACTCCGCGGCCCCCGGCGAGAACGCGATCCGCACGAAGCCCACCAGGAACAGCGAGCACATGCCCAGGGTCAGCGCGGCCGAGCGGTGCACGAAGCGGCGTCCAATGCGACGGCTCATCGCGGGCGTCCCCCGCGGACCTTCGAGCGCAGGCGCCCGAGCAGGGCGTCGAGCTCGACGACCTCGAGCTTGCCGGGGCGGCTGCGGGCCTCACCCTGGGCCAGGACGCGGAGGTCGCGCGTGTCACGCCGAGCTTGCGCTACGTCGGCGCGGCGGTTGACGAAGTAGACCCCCTGACCGAGGCCGACCGGGACGCACACCTTGCTCTTGGGGTGAGGGTGGCTGGCGAAGAGCACGACCTCGGAGCCGGCGCGAATCGTCGGCATGCCATGGATCACGTAGGCCTTGCCCTCGAGCTCGCCTCCGGGGATCAAGAGCTCGACCAGGGGAGCCGGGTCGCCCTTGAGGACCTCGCGCGGCGCGAAGCGCACCCGGGTGTAGATCCGCTGGCGGTCGGCGGACCACTCCGGGCGCGCCTCCAAGCAGTCGCCCCAGAACACGCACGCGGAGCGCTCGAGCAGCGCGTCCTCGTCCAGCGCCTCGACCGTGGTCGAGCGCGCGGCGCCCGGAAGCGAGGTCAGGACCACGGCGCTGACGACCAGCAACAGTCGGGTCAGGCGTTGCAGGGCTGGGCGAGGCGCCCAGGTGGCTGCTGGTCTCATGAGCCCTCCAAGCCGCTGAGTATAGAGCCCAGGCGCACCTGGGGCAAAGGCGGAGGCGTGCTAAATACTGCGCAAAGACAGGCTTAGGGAAGCAAATCTCCGCGCAGACGGGGCCCTGGACGTAACTCGTTCAGGGGGGCCTCACTTCGTCGAACGCGCCCTCCGATCGCGTTCGTTTTGGAACACGAGGGTTTCCTTTCCGAGCCCGGTCCGCCGGCGGTTGTCGCGGATCAGCTTCACGATCAGGCGCTGGCCCCCGGCGTTGAGGTCCGAGAAGTCGCGCTCGGGGTTGCTGGCGCTGGGGCCGTAGTTGCGCTGGAGGTAGGCGCGCACCGGAGGCGGCACGTTCCCTCGCCGCAGGCTGCTGCTGCTGTAGCCGCGCAGCCGGGGGTCGTGGAGCGAGTCCTTGACCTCGTCGCCGAAGGGAAAGCCAGGCGCGGGGGGCAGGTCGAGCACGGCGTGGATCAGCTCGTGCACGACCGTGTCGACGAGCTCCTGCACGTTCTCGCGGTGGGGCTCGATGGTCGGGTTGATCGTCAACACCCGCTCGCGGTAGGCGCCGAAGCGCTCGACGCCGTTGATCTGGAGCCCCGGCTGGGCGCGGAGCGTGATCGGCAGCCCGCCGGGGTATCCCTCGAGGTAGCACACGATGCGGAGGAAGTCCGGGTGCGCGGCGAGGGCCGCCAGCGCCTGCTGCTGCTCGGGGGTCTTGCCGAGGGCGCCGAGGAACTCGCGCAGCGGCGAGCGGTGTCGGGAGCCGACGCTCAGCTCGAGCGAGCCCTGCGGCGCGCCAGACCGCGGGAGCACCACGGCCAGGACGTCCCCCTCGGGCGGAAGCCACGCGCGCTCGCCTCCGCGTCGCTCCCCCACGGCGAGCAGCCCCCCGTCGGCGCGGTAGAGCCGCCAGTCCGCGTCGCCGCCCGTCAGCGCGAGGCGCGCCACTCGAGGGGCGCGCACGTCTCCGGAGAGCAGCCAGCAGGCGGCGCGGCCGGCGGTCAGCGAGACCGCAGCGGTCCCTGACTGGAGCGGACCGGGCCGGAGCAGGTTGACCAACCGCAGGCGGAACTCGGCCCCCGCCGCGCCCAGGACCTCGACCCTCAGCGGACCGCGGGGCTCCATGAGCAGGAGCTGCTCTCGGCCGCTGTGCGAGCGCGCGTCGCGCACCTCCTCGGCCATGTGCAGGCAGAGGTCGAGGTCGCTCCGGCGGTCGGTGGCCTCGAGCTCCACGAGCAGCAGGCCCTCGGCCGGCGAGTCGAGCCAGGCGGTCCAGCGCTCGTCGCTGGGCACCTCGTGCCCGCTCTCGGCCACGACGTTCGGCTCCGCGCAGCGCAGCTGGGGCGGCGGCAGCATGATCAGGAGCGCTGCCCCGATCCCGAGGTAGCTCACCGGGCGGCTCCGTTCAGCGCAGGCCTCCTCTTATTGCTGGATCAGGCGAATCACCCGCTCCATGGGCAGCACTTGCTCGTTGTAGCGGTCGTCGATCGAGATCTTGACCCGGAAGGCCGCGGGCAAAAACCCGATCCGGTAGTTCACGTTGAACGAGGTCTCGACGTCGCGCGTGGGACCGATCTCCGCCCCGTTCGCGGTGACCGTGGTCTTGGTCTCGCCCTTTAGCCAGCGCCGGCGCAGGCGGAACAGGTTGATCGGCTCCTGGAGCGTCAGCGAGATGTACTGCGACTGGGCGGCGAGGATCGAGTCGACCGTGTAGCTGCGGTCGGGGAAGATCTCGCCCGCGAGGGGGGTCGTGTTGTCTGCGTCGTCGTCGGTCGCGCCGCTGAGGAAGATCTGGTCGCCGGGGCGCACGCCGCGGAAGTCGAAGTTGTTGTAGCCGAGGCCAGTCTGGTCGCCGATCCCGTTGATCGTGCGCACCTCGACGCGGCCCTGGCTCTCCTCGACCTTGGCCACGCCCTTGTAATAGAACGAGACCGCGTTGAGCGTCGCCGGCGGGTTGTAGACCGGGTTGGTGATCTTGAACTGATCGCGCGCCACGTGCTGCGAGGAGAGCGAGTCGACCGGGATCGGCGAGTTGGGGAAGGTGATCGGGGCCGCCGAGAGGGCGTCGGCGTAGCCGGCGGACAGATCCTTGATGTACTCGGGGTCGCCGGCGTTTTGCCCGCCGACCTGGAACCAGTAGCCGTTGGGCTGCGAGGCGCCGACCGCCTCGGCGGCGTTTTGCTTGAAGAAGAACCCGACCTTGAGGTCGCAGAGGCCCTCGCCCAGCACGTAGGTGCGGTCGGTGTTGACCGCCGCGGTGCGCACCAGGGTGCCGGTGTCGTCGAGGTACCACACCCGGCGGCGGAGCACCGAGCGCCCGTTGCCCGCGGCGGGCTGCACCAGGCGGTAGTGCACCAGGGCGGGGCGGTTCACGCCGTCGACCATGGCGAAGGTCCGCACGTAGACCTCGTCTTGCCAGTAGTTGCGGTTGGCCTGCACGCTGTCGATGTAGGCCTCTTGCCCGAGGATCTGATAGGGCGCCGCGCTGCCCACCACGGGTCCGTAGAAGTAGGGGACGGCGTTGAGCTCGGGGACGATGAACTCCTGGAAGCCCTCGATCTGCACCGGGTCGTTGGGGTCGTAGGTCGCGTGGAGCGCCCCCCCGTCGTCGGCGTTGAGGCGGGGTTCGCCGTCGTCGCGGTGGCCGTTGGCCAGCAGCGGACCCGCCCCGTCGGGGTCGGCGTCGACGAAGAACTCCATGTCCGTGGTGCGGTTGGTGTTCGCCAGGTCGCGCTCGATGGTGTCGAGCATGGCGCGCATACGCTGATAGGCCTCGAGGCGGTGCAGGGTGCTGTTGAACAGCTCGCTCGAGCGCAACCACACGAAGGTCACGACTCCGACGAGGATCACCCCCAGGGTCACGGCGACCAATAGCTCAATCAGGGTCAACGAACGCTGCGTTCGCATGAAGCCTCTCGTTTCTCCAGCTCGGCGCGCTGGGAGGTTCGGTGCCGGTGCCTAGTGTGTTCGCTGGCGCGTGCGCGCGCCAGTCCTCTCAGCGACGCCTCGGGCGCGTCACTTCTTCTGAATCAGGACGGGCTTCAGGAGCTTCTCTTCGGTCGCCGCGGTCACGTCTTCGAACTTGGTGAAGAACAGCTCGTCCTTGACCCACACCGGCTCGGCGAGGAAGCCGCCCTCTGGCATGGAGTCCTCCAGGTTGACGACCTCGGTCAGCTCCTTGGCCTGCACGTCGTAGACGAAGGCGCGCGGTCCCGCGGTGATCCCGAGGTAGCGCTCGCTGTCGTGCCAGGTCACGCCCTTGATGTCGAGGTATTCGCCCGTCTCGAGCTGGATCTCGACCACGGTGGGCTCCTCGCCCAGGGCGTCGGGGCGGCGGAAGAACACCGCCTCCGACGACGACCAGGTCACGAAGCGGCCCTGGGGGCTGAACCACAGCGTGTGGATCCCGCCTTCGTTGAACAAGCGCTCGAGCCACTCCTGCTTGGGCTTCGCCTCGCCGCCGTCTTCGACGTCGGTCTGCGGGATCTCGTCGGGCTTGACCTTGTCGAGGTGCACGAGGTAGACGCCCAGCAGCTGGCTGCCGTCGGCCGCCTGACTGGGGCGATCGAAGTAGACCAGGAGTTGATCCCGACGCGGGTTCCACTCGATGTTCTTCAACCCCACGGCGGGCAGGGTCACGATCCGCCGCAGCCCGCCCTCGCCGCGCTCGGCGGCCACGGGGTCGAGCAGGTAGAGCCCTTCCTTGTGGCCGAAGGCGATCCAATACCCGGCCTTGCTGATCCCGCCGCCGTTCTCGAAGCGCGAGACCGGGGGCATGAAGAAGTCGATGTGTCCCGGCTTGCGCAAGATCTCGGTGGCCTTGTTCTTCTTGCTCAGGTCGACCTTGATCAGCACGCAGTCGCGCGGACGGATCGAGTCTTCCACGTAGTTGAGCCACTCCAGCACGTAGAGCGCGTTGCCGCCCGGCGACCACTCCATGCCGTAGGGGATGTGCTCGACGCCCTCCTCGTGCCAGGCCTCCTTGGGGTCGTAGAGGATGGTGTAGGGCCGCTCTTCGCTGACCTTGCGGATGTCCATCAACGCCACCCGCTTGTGGCGGGCCTCGTCGAGGGGCGCCCAGAAGGCGACCCGGCGGCTGTCCGGGTGCCAGATGAACTCGCGGTTCGGGTGCCCGCGGATGTCCATCGGGATCACCTTCCGCGCGCCCTTGAACATGACCTCGATCCCCTCGGGACGATAGAACACGTTCGCCTGGCGGTCGTGGGACATGCGGTAGGCGTGGTGGGCCCAACGCCCCGACATGTGCACGCTGGTGAGCTTGCGCGGCTTGGCCTTCTCGTCCTTCTTGCTGTTTCCCACGCCTGGGACGCTGGTGGAGTAGCACTGCATGTTGCATTCGCCCGGAATGCCGAGGACGTTGGTTCAGCCATAGGCGCTCGGCTGGTAGGCGAGGCCCAGACCCAGGACTCCGAGGACGGTCCAGAGGACGCGCTTCATTTCCCTGCTCCCTTGTCTTCCGAGTCCGATCCACCCTCGTCGGGCGCGGCGCCGTCCTCCGGGGTCTTCGGCTTGGGGCCGAGCTCTTCGCTCGGCTTGACCGGCATGCGGCTGGTGATCTCCTCGCGCAGGATCGCGGTCGCTTCGGGGAGCTTGACGAGGGTCTCCAGACCCTGGGCTTGCCCTGCCTGGTGCGCCCGCAGCGCGTCGGTCATGCCGCTGTAGATGTTGATCAGGCGCTTGAACAAGCCCTCTTGCTGCCGGACGACCACACTCTGGTGGAAGTCGCGCATGATCCGGTAGCGCACACGAATCTCGCCGGCCAGCTCCTGAAACTTGGCGGTCCAGCCTTCGCTGTCGGCGGGGACGGAGCAGAGGTCGACGCCGTCCTTGATGAAGCCCTCGAGGTCCTCGATCGCCTGGATCAGGCGGTCGAGGGTCTCTTGCTTGAAGGCCTCGGCCTCCTCGGGGGTGCCCAGGGCGACCTCCGTCGACGAGAGGGTCTCGTTGTGGTCGCCGTGCCACCCGTAGGCCTTGGCCAGCGCGCGCCGCACGGGCGGGGGCTGCTTGTTCATGCGCAAGGTGGCGATCGCCTCGTAGGTCAGCGGCGCCAGCTTCTTCCCGGTCCAGGTCCACTCACCCTGAAAGGCCTTGTCCTTGACCTCGAGCTTCATGAAGGCCGCCCGGATCGGGTGCCGCGACTGCCCGCGCACGAGCAGCTCGACGTGGATCATCGTGCCCTCGGGGAGCTCGCCCGCGCCGCCCTCCGCGATGAACTTGCCTCCAGTCGGTTCATTGACCAGGCGAGGGGTGAAGCGGAAGCCCTCGTCCTCGGCGAGCACAGCCGAGCAGCCAGCGATCGCGCACAACAGCCCAGCGGCCAGAGACAGCCTCATTCTTCGGTTCCTTCCTCAGCGAACACGATCTTGGGTCGCAAGAGGACCATCGTCAAGGTGACGTCCTCGAAGACCGGGGTGCTCAACAGGGGCTGGGGCACGCCGCCGCGGACGCCGGTGGTGCCGGTGCGCACGGTGTTGGCCACGGTCGAGCCGCCTGCACCCGCCGCCGCGGTGCCCGCCGTCGGGCCGCCGGTCGGCACGCCCTCGAGCTGGATCCCGAGGATCAGCATGTGCGGCTCGGTGACCGTGTCGCCGATGCCGTCGTAGCGCGGGACCGTCACGAAGCTCAGTCCGTTGCCGCCGGGGGGCGGCGCGGCGAGGGTGTGGGCGGCGCCGCTGACGGGGTTCGTCGTGAACGCGTTCGTGTAGCCGCCCACCGTGGCCCCGCCGTAGGTGGGGGCGCCGGGCCCGCCGCCGATGGCGTTGTCCAGGATGTTCGTGTTGGTCGCGTTCCAGATCGAGTTCGGCGGCGTCGCGCCGAGCCCGGTGACGAAGTCCTGCAGCTCCCAGAGCCCCACGCTGAACTCGAGGCCCTCCATCGACGGGTAGGCCGTCCAGGTCAGGGTCCCCAGCTCGCCGGTCTGGCCGATCAACTCGAGCAGCCCGCGGTGGTAGAAGGCGCCGTAGTTCGACTCGCTGAGCAGCGCGTTGGCGTGGAAGGCGAGGGTGGTCTCAAAGTAACGGTCCTCGAAGAAGTGGACGTTGGGGTCACCCAGGTTGTCGGTCCGCCGGACCGTTCCATTCACGAACGCGATGTTGTCGAACACGGCGTAGGCCATGGTCGAGGGGTTGACACCGTTCGGGGCCGCGTCGCCGCCGGCGCCGCCGTAGTTGCCGTTCATCGCGCCCTTGTTGGTGGTCGTGGTGATGTTCGAGTTGAACACCGGGGGACCCGGCTCACCGCCGAAGAAGATCGGGCCGTCGACGTCGCAGGCCTCGCAGCCGTGGCAGTCGTCGCCCTCGGCGTGGAGCCCGAAGCCGGTGTCGGTGTTGCCGGTGTCGGGCACGCCCGAGAGGCTCGGCGCCATCTTGCCCGGGCCCCACCACTGCACGAAGCTGTACTTGCCTCCCGCGCCGAGCGGGGTCGGGCGTCCGCCCTTGCCCGTGGCCATGGAGTCGTGGGCCGCGCCCACCCCTCCGTCGGCGGCGGGTTCGCAGCAGTTGCACTTCGTGCCGGTGATGGTCGAGGTGTCCCAGTCAGCCTGGGCGTAGATCCCCCACTCCTCGCCGCCCTCGACCCCGTCGGGGCCGTAGTGGGTCGAGTCGAGGCTGGCCGACCAGCTCGGCGGGCTGCCCGCCGAGGTCATGTCGAGCGGGGGAGGCGGCGAGGGGGCCGGCGTCGCGGTGCCGAGGTAGGAGAACGAGAGCTTGATCTCGCGGTTGAAGGCCCCCGGTGGGAAGGGATCGGTCGGCCACCAATCCGGTCCCTGGACGTAGTTGCTCCCGTCGTAGACGATCGCCTGGGGCCCCCGCGGGCCGTCGCTGCCGTGGTTCGTCGTGGTCGAGAGCCCGACGTCACAGTGGAACCAGTCGCCCAGGAAGCGCGTCTCGGTCCAGAAGATCGAGGCGTTGCTCGCCCCCGGCCGCAGCGGTCCGCGGGCGAAGGGACCGCCCCAGCCCCAGTCGTGGCCCTGCAGCTCGCCGTATTCGATCAGGCCGCCCTGGCCGTCGCCCCTCAGGCGCAGCGAGTTGGCGGGGTCGGAGAGCACCATGTCGACCTGCAGGCTGACGCGGGTCGGGGCGAGGCCGGGGACCTGCGCACCGAAGTTCACGACCACCCAGTGCCAGGAGCCAGGGAGCCACTCGGGCTGCAGGGGGTTGACCCCGCCGCTGGTCGGGGTGACGACGAACTGCACGCGGTTGTTGGGCGCGCCGCCGCCGCTGACGGCCCAGCCGCCGATGGTCTCGAGGCGGATGAAGATGTCGCCCAGGATCGGGTCGTACTTCTTGATCACCCGGAAGCCAAAGCGCCGCGCGTCCGCGCCGTTGAGTCCGGCGTTGCGGTCGGTGTAGGCCGGGTTGCCCGAGGAGTCGATCCCCGTGTGCTGGCCGTCGTCGCCGACGAAGCTGAGCAGGACCTCCTCTTCGCGGAGGAAGGGGTCGACCAGGGGTTGGACCCAGAAGCGCACCGAGCTGCCGGTGTTGAGGTCGAGGTTCGCGCTGTCGTAGGCGAGGAACTGCGCGATCCCCGAGCCCTCGTCCTTGCGTCGCCCGTGGATCGCCACGCCGTTGTTCCACATCGAGGAGCCCTCGAGGAACATGTAGCGGGGCGCCGTGAGCTCCGGGTTGCCCGGCGCGAGCTCGTCGACCGCGCTGCGCTCGTCGAAGGCGTTGACGCCGTGGGTGCGCGGCTGGTGGTCGACGTTGTTCAGCGGGCTCGCGAGGCGATCGAGCTCACCGCCCGACTGCGGGTCGGCGCCGGTGGCCTGGAAGTCGTCGGACGGGTGCGTCGGACGGTTCAGGTCGATGGGCGAACCGTTGGTCTGCTGGTCGCGCGGCTCCCACCAGGCGCGGACCTTGAACGCCTTGAGCTGTCCGCGCGAGAAGCCGATCATGAAGTCCGGCGGCTCGGTCTTGAGCGCGAGGAGGTTGTTGAGGGTCAGGTTGCCGTCGTAGGTCGCGGGCACGTACTCGTCGGCGATCTGCCAGAGGGTGTTGGTGCCCAGGCGCTCGAGGCTGTAGTTGGGGCCGGTGAGGATCCCGGGCCAGCCCTGGAAGCCCTCGGCCCGGTTGAGGGCGGGGTTCGTGGCGTGGGTGAAGGGGCCGTACGCGAGCTTGTTCGCGCCCTTGATCGAGTAGGACCAGTTGAGGTCCTGGGCGGGCATGAAGTTGCCCGAGATCATCGCGGCCCGGTGACGCTCGAAGTCTTGCTGCGAGGTCAGGCGGAACACGGAGTAGACCTGGGCGACCTGCTTCTCGGTCTGGGCGGCGATCACGATCGTGTCGAACCCGCCGGCGTCGTTCTCGACGCGCTGCAGGACCAGGCCGAGCGAGGTGATCTCGTACATGCCCATGGCGTCGAAGCAGCCCTCGGTGGTGAGCGCGGTGATGTCCGCCTTGTCGACGAAGCGCGGCATCTTGGTGGTGATCCCGGGGAGGATCACGGTGCTGCCCTGGTTGGGCGGCGAGCCGAACTTGCTGAGCATGGTGTTGGGGTTGGCCACGGCCTTGACCAGGTCGCGGATCCCCTGGTTGCGGGTGGCGGGGTTGAGCGCGCGGGTCACGAGGCTGCTGCCGTCGACCGGGATCTCGCTCATCCAGCGGTGGGCCGGGAGGTCGGCCCCCGGGTTGACCTCGGTCGGGGCGCCGGTGTTGGCGGCCGAGGGGGCCAGGTTGACCGTGTGATTCGCGGCGCTGAACACGGTGTTCGCGCAGGCGGCGGGGCCGATCCCGTCGACGAAGTCCTCGAACTCACGCCAGGTCTTGAACGGACCGGCGGCGCTCGTGCGGTGCGCGATGATCGCGTTGGCCAGCGCGGAGGCGCCAGGGTAGCCGATCCTGAACGAGCCGAAGCGCTGCGACACCGCGCGCGCGTCGGCGAACAAGGCCACGAGCACGGGGAAGGACGCGGTGTTCAGGTTGATCGGCGCGCGGGCCATGAGGTCCAGGGAGTGCCGCGCGTTCGGCTCGAGGTCCGCCGCGTCGTAGTGGTCGGAGGGCGAGGTGTTCAGCGCCCAGGGGCGGATCACCTTCTCGTCCGTCCAGCCGTAGCAGGTCACCATGTCGCGGATCGTGAACCAGTTGACCGGCGCGGTGAGGTTCGTGACGGGGGGCAGGCCCGCCGACTCGAGGGCCGCGCGGACCTCGCTCTTCGAGGTGAAGCCGCCGCCGGGGCGGTTGTTGATCGTGTTGACCGCGACGTTCGTCGCCGTGCCCACCGCCAGGCCCGCGGCCTGGAGCAGGTTCTTGAGCATGCGCTTGATCGCCGCCGGGTCGGGGTGATTCAAGTTCAGCATGCTCGGCTCGTCGAGGATCTTGAGCTTGTAGCAGTCGATCCCGTTGTTGACCGAGCGGCCCATGCCGGAGAGCTCGGCGCTGTGCACGAGGTTGGGCGAGCCGAAGAACGGGATCCCGGCCTCGGTCGTCGGGAAGCTCGGGTTCAAGGTGTAGAGCAGGTCGTTGCGGTCGCCGACCGGGATCGCGCCCGGGTCGTCGGCCGGGAGCGAGTCGCTGTAGGCCCAGCCGTCGGCGACGGGGTGGCTGTAGTGGCGGTGCTTCGCGAGGCGCTGGAGCTCGGCGAGCGCGCGCTCGACTCCAGCCCGCGCCAGCAAGCGCGCACGCACCGCCTGCGTGTAGTTGGCCGAGGCGGAGCGCTCGGTCTTGGTGACGGCGACGAAGGTCACGCCGAACACCGCCAGCAGCGTCAGGATTCCAAGAGCGAACAGCAGGGTCGTCCCGCGTTCACGCGACTCGTACTTCATGGCGTGCTTCTCCCACCCAAAGGGTCCACCTAGCTGACGTAAGCGCTCGGGAACTCTTGCAAAGTTTTCCGCGACCCGATGCCGAAGTGTAGAAGACGCCAGCGACTCTCGCAACCAACTCGATCCCAAGGGGTTACCGAAGGCGCGGCGCGGCCTCGGCGGGGCTCGGACGAGCAACCCCGGGTCCAGGCCGACGCGGGCCTGAAAATATCTTGACAGCAATGAGTTAGGGCACGAGCCCGCCCGTTACACTGGCGCCGTGAAAAACCCCGCACAAATTCGCAACGTCGCCGTGATCGCTCACGTCGACCACGGCAAGACCTCGATCCTGGACGGTCTGCTGCGCGATGCCCAAGTGTTCCAGGACCACCAGGTCGTGACCGACTGCGTCATGGATCAGCACGAGCTGGAGCGCGAGCGTGGAATCACGATCTTCTCCAAGGCCTGCTCGCTCGAATACAAGGGGCACCGCCTCAACGTGATCGACACGCCGGGCCACTCCGACTTCGGCGGAGAGGTCGAGCGCGTGCTGCGCATGGTCGACGGGGTGCTCGTCGTCGTGTGCGCGCACGACGGCCCCATGCCCCAGACGCGCTTCGTGCTGCGCAAGGCGCTGGAGCACGGGCTGGAGGTCGTGGTCGTCGTCAACAAGGTCGACCGCAAGGACGGACGCGCGGCAGAGGTCCCCGACGAGGTCTTCGAGCTCCTGATCGAGCTCGGCGCGGAGGAGCGCCTGCTCGACGCGCCGGTGATCTACGCCTCGGCCAAGCAGGGCCGCGCCGCGACCAGCCTGGAGGCCTTCGACGACGCGCAGGACCTGACCTGCGTGCTCGACGCGATCATCGAGCGGGTCCCGCCGCCCAAGGCCCAGCCCGACGCGCCCCTGCTGCTCGGGGTCGCCCAGCTCGAGTGGGACGACTACGTCGGGCGGATCGCGCTCGGGCGGCTCGACGCGGGCTCCCTGCACCCCGGCGACAAGGTCGTGTTGGTCAACCCCGGCGGCAAGCGGATCACGGGCGAGGCCAAGAAGCTTTTCGCCTACCGCGGGCTGCAGCGCACCGAGATCCCCGACGCGGGCGCCGGCGACATCGTGTTCGTGGCGGGCCTCGACGACGTGGAGATCGGCGACACGGTGTGCTCCCCGCAGGCGCCTCACGCGCTCCCCATCGTCACCGTCGATCCGCCCACGGTGGCGATGCACTTCGTGGTGAGCGACTCTCCCTTGCGCGGGCGCGACGGCGACCGGATCACCTCGCGCCAGCTCCGCGAGCGACTCTGGCGTGAGGCGCGCGGGAACGTCGCGCTGAGGGTCCTCGAGACCGAGTCCAGCGACTCCTTCGAGGTCCGCGGGCGCGGGGTCTTGCACCTCGGGATCGTGGTCGAGGAGATGCGCCGTCAGGGCTACGAGTTCTCCGTGGCCATGCCCACGGTGATCGAGAAGGTCGGCGAGCAGGGCGAGCGCCTGGAGCCGATCGAGGACTGCGTGGTCGACGTGGCCGAGCACCTCGCGGGCAAGGTGATCGAGCTCCTCGGACCCCGCCGCGGCGAGCTGCTGAACATGGAGCCGCGCGGCGATCAGCTGCGCTTGAAGTTCACGATCCCCGCGCGCGGGTTGATCGGCTTGCGTCCGATGTTGCTCACCGCCACCGGCGGTGAGGCCGTCTTGCACCGGCAGTTCCTCGAATACGGAGCGTGGCGTGGGCCGCTGCCCCGGCGCGGGACCGGCGTCCAGGTCGCGAGCGAGGCGGGGCGCGTCACGGCCTACGCGATCGAGGGCCTGGAGTCTCGCGGGCAGCTCTTCGTCGAGCCAGGCGACGAGGTCTACGCCGGGCAGATCGTCGGCGAGCATCGCCGCGCCGAGGACATCGACGTCAACGTGTGCCGCAAGCGCCAGGTGACCAACATGCGCAGCGCGACGGCCGAGCGAAAGCTCGTGCTGTCGTCGCCCCGGCGCTTCGGGGTCGAGGAGGCCTTGGCCTACATCATGGAGGACGAGTTCGTCGAGGTGACCCCCACCCACCTGCGCCTGCGCAAGCGAGACCTCGACGCCAAGAGCCGCCGACGGGTGGCGAAGAAGGCCAAGGCCTGAGCCTCGGGGGCGGGGGCTAACACCCGCCAGAGTTGCTCGTTAGGATGCAGGTGTGAGCGGACAGGACACGAACGTATCGCCGCGCGCGCCCTCGGGAAGCCTGGGGGTCCTGCGTCCCGGGAAGTCGGCGACCGCGCCGGCGACCTTCGGACAGATCGTCCTCGAGCTCGGCCTCCTGACGCCCGAGCAGCTCGAGCAGGCGCTGATCCTGCAGCGCGAGCGCAGCCGCGCCGGCGACTTCGCGCGCCTCGGGCATATCCTCGTCGACGGCGGGTTCCTCACCCCCGAGCAGGTCCTGCGGGTGCTCAGCGCTCAGCGCCTGGTGATCCTGGCCTGCTCGGGCTGCAAGGCGCAGTTCAACGTCCAGGGCTACGTCGAAGACGCGCGCTACCAGTGTCCTTCGTGCCACGCGGTGGGCAGCCTGCACCCCGCCGACCCCTCGGCCAGCGTCGCCGTGCAGGACCAGCTCCAGGCCGCGCCCCCCAGCGGCTCGACGGTGCGCCTCAAGCGGACCGAGCACACCGACACGACAAAGATCCACGCCCTGCGGACCCTGGGCAACTACGAGATCCTCGGCGAGATCGCGCGCGGGGGGATGGGGATCATCTACAAGGCCCGCCAGCTCGACCTCGACCGGATCGTGGCCCTCAAGACCCTGCGCCAGGAGGAGCTGCGCTCGAACCCCGACGCGGGCACGATGTTCCGCGACGAGGCGCGCGCGGTGGCCCTCCTGCGTCACCCGAACATCGTGGCCGTGCACGAGGTCGGCGCGCACGACGGGATCGAGTTCTTCACGATGGACTTCGTGGCGGGGCTCTCCCTCGACCGCTTGATCTTGCGGCGCCGGCTCGACCCGCGCGAAGCGGTCGAGATCGTGATCCCGATCGCCGAGGCCCTCCAATACGCGCACCGCGCAGGCGTGGTCCACCGCGACCTCAAGCCCGCCAACATCATCGTCGACGACGAAGGGGTCCCCTTCCTCGTCGACTGGGGCATCGCGAGCCGGATCGACTCGAAGAACCGCCCCGCGGTCGACGAGGAGGAGGACCTCCTGGGGAGCATCCCCTACATGGCGCCGGAGTACGTCGAAGGCGCCGCCTACGACGAGCTCTGCGACCTCTACTCGCTGGGGGTCGTGCTCTACGAGGCGGTGGCGGGGGCCAACTGCCTGCCGCACTACGACGACGACACCCGCCGTTTCCTCGAGCGGATCATGTGCGACCCGCCCGTGCCCATCGAGAGCCAGGTCCGCGACCTCGACCCGGCGCTGGCCGAGATCATCGGGCGCGCGATCGCGCCCCGGGCCGAGCGCACCGAGTCGATGCACGACTTCGTCGCCGCGCTCCGCCGCTGGCTGGTCGCCCACGACGTCAAGACCGGCGCAGACAGCAGCGCGACCACGCGGCCCCTGGGACGGCGGCCCTCGCGGAGCCTGGGCTCCAGCGGCGAGCCTCCCCCCAACGCCTTGTGGATCGCGGGGGCGCTGCTCGCGCTGTGCGCGCTCGTCGGCGGGGGCTGGCACGTGCGCGGGCGCATCGTGGCGCTCGAGTGGCGGGCGGCCCAGGCCGAGCACGAAGCCCTGCGGCGCGTGCTCGAGGCAAACTTCCGCAGCGCCCAGCTCCTCGAAGAGCAGGGTCGGCTGCGCGAGGCGGTGCAGGTGCTGACGTCGGCGATCCCCGACTCCGTGGAGGCGCACGCGACCCCCGAGCTCGCGCAGGTGCTGCGCTTGCGCGGGAAGCTCCGCCGCGCGCTGAAGCAGGCAGGCGCCGACGAAGACCTGATCCAGGCGCGGCGGATCGACGGCCGCTAGCCCGCCCGCGGGGCGGGTCCGAGTGGGGCTGTAAGCTCTTGCGCAGAGGGGGTGGAGCGCGCTCCCTCGGGGTGTTACGGTAATCGCGAGTGGGGTCTTGGAACCCCGCGCAAAAAGGGGAGTTGCATGGCGAAGACGCATGTGTGGGGGCTGGTTCTCGGCCTGTTCCTGCTGAGCGGCTGCGGCACGATCACGCAGGGGCAAATGCCCAAGGGACCGGCGATGTTCGGCGGGATCCGCCTGGATATCGCGATCATGGGGCAGGACGACTTGGGCCCCGGCAGCAAGGTCATGGCGGGGATCGACATGATCTTCTCGCTGGCGGGTGACGCCGCGCTGTTCTTTCCGTTCGCCGTGATCAACGAAGTCTATGAGTTGATCTGGTACGACGGGATCGACGTGCACCCGTCGCCCTACTGGGACAACCCGCGGGTCAAGCGCTCTCCTCACGCGCCTCCGCCCAACCCCCCGGTCGAAGAGTTCCCTGGCAAGGAGCCCTATCCCGTCAATCGGGGACTGTAGGCGGCGACGACCGCCCAGTCGTCGCGCAAGAAGCAGGGAGCGCGCGCTGCGCGTTTCCTGCTTCTGTGTGTACTCGCCTCGGCGGGCTTCGCTCAGGAGCCCCCCCCAGAGGGCGGCGGCCTCGCCGCGGCTCCGTCGCTCCCCGCCGAGCAGTGGTTCGCGGTCCGGCAGGGTCTGAAGTCCGTCGGGGTAGCCTGCCTGCGGGCCAAGCCGATCGTCGGCGGGGTGGAGCTGAGCCTGCGGGCCGAGCTCCGCGAGGGCGAAGAGCTGCAGGTCCTCGAGGAGCAGGCACGCTGTGACGCGAGCCTCTCGCTGCGCGCGTTGACGCGGACCGCCGAGGTGCGCCGCGGCGCTGCCGTGCAGGAGCGCTATCGGGTGCAGCTCGAGGTCGGCGACGGGGGGCGCTGCACGCTCCGCTCCGGCGAGGGCGCCGAAGCCGTGACTCGGGACGTCGAGTTTCCCCCAGGCACGGTGTGCGGGCTCACGAGCAGGCTGCTCCTGCCTCGTCGGGTGGAGGTTCGCGAGGAGGCGACCCCGCTCGCGCAGCTCGACCTCGAGGAGGCGCGGCTCGAGCGCCTCCAAGCGCGCTGGCAGGCACCGTCGGCGGAAGGGACCCAGCGCTTGATCGTGGGCTCGGAGGAGTTCGCCGACACCTGGGGCTTCGTCGTCGACGGGGAGCGCAAGCTGGTCGAGGTCTTGACCCCGGACGACGGCCTGCGCTGGACCGCAGAGCCCGACGAAGCTCACGCGCGCAAGGATCAGAGCTGGCCCGCCGACGATCCGCGGCACACCGTCAAGGCCTTCCTCGCGGCGGTGGAGGCGGGGTCCTGGGAGGGGGTCGAGGCCAGCGTCGATTGGGAGGCCCTCGCGGCGGCCTTCGAGGAGTCCGACGTCGCGTCGCTGCGCGAGCGCGTCCGCGCCGCGCTCGGCGATTCGCACACCGACGAGAGCCTCGACGACGCGAGCTTGCGCGTGACGCCCGACGGCGACGCCCGCTGGGTCGACGCCGAAGGTACCCGCTTTCGCCTGGCCCAGGGCCCGTCTGGCTGGAAGATCGTCGGGATCGAGACCCGGTGACGGAGGCCGAGCTCCCCGCCGAGCGACCGGCCTCCTCGTCCGCCGGCCCGCCCGCGCTCGAGCTCCAGACCTTCCTCGAGGCCCGGTCCCTCGCCGCGCTGCGCGAGGCCTACGCCGCCGCGGGGCACGACTTCGCCGACGAGCGGGACTTCACGCGTCAGGCTCAGCGCGACTTCTTCCGCCTCGCGCGCGAAGCCTGCAAGGTGGCGCCCGCGGCGCCCGCGGCCCTGGAGCCCGTACGCGTGGCCTGCGGCGCGCGCAGCTTCGCGGTCTACGGCGTGATCCACGGGATGATCGGAGGTGCCTCGAAGGAGTACAAGGCCTTCGTCAACGCCTGCACACGCCAGCTCCCGCTGATCGGCTTCGAAAACGGGCTGAAGATGTTCTACCCCGCCCAGCGCGCGTTCACGATCCCCGACTACGTGGCCATGGGCGTGTGCGGCTCGCTCGTGACCGGTCTGCAGGTCGGGTTCTTGTTCCCGCTCCTGCTGTTCGAGTCGCTGCGCGAGGTGTTCAAGCTCGGCGGCGGGGACGACGACGAGGACTGGGATCCGGTCGACTACACCCCGGCCTACCACGCCCTCGACCCCGAGCTGCGGCGAGGCGTCGAGCCCGACCCGCCGCTGCCCTCGCGGCTGCAGATCGAGTACGAGCTCGGTCGCTGGAACGGGGGGCTGCGGGCGGCCTGGGAGAACCCCTCGGCGATCGTGCCGCGCTCGATGTTCATGGCGGGCTACGCGCTGGGCTACGCCGAGCGCGAGGGCCTGGAGGCTTTGGACCTGGTGGTGGGCGACCTGCACACGATGGAGATCGTGCGCTTCCTCGAGGGCGAGCTCCCGACCCACCCGCTGTTCGCCAAGGGTCGCGCCATGGGCGCGCGCTCCAGCGCGCGCCGCCGGCTCGACCTCTGGACCTCGAAGGTTCGGCACCTCGGGCTCGCCGGCGGCCTCGGCGGCCTGATCCTGGTGAGCATGGTGCTGCTGATCTACAACGCCCTGATGGTCGCCGGGGTGGTGTAGCGAGCGCTCTCGCGGGGCTACCCCGCAAACTCACCACTTCGTGGTGAGCTTGGCGGGCTAGCCGGGGCTAGTTCTCGTCGACGTCGCCGTAGATCTGCTCTTCGATGGAGTCCGCGTCGAAGCCGATGTTGCGCACGGCCTTGGCGACCTCGTTCCAGTTCGCGTCGTCGCAGAGCTGGTTTTGCAGGAGCACGACCTCGTCGCCGGCGATGGCGAGGCAGCCATAGATGTGGCGCCAGTTGAAGCGCAGCAGCTCGACCGGGTCGGAGAGGTTGAAGTCCTCGACGGCGGCGATCACGCTCCAGATCGAGGCGACCCACGAGCCGGAGTCGTCGCGCCGGAAGCTGACGAAGACGTCCTGGTGGCGTTCGCCCGGGGTCTCGAGCTGCAGCTTGTAGCAGTCTTCTTCCTGCATGTAGAGCAGGACCCACTTGTTGTCCTCGGCGAGCTTGTGAATCAGGACGTCGAAATCCATGGGTCTCCTCTAGGGCGGAGGCCGAGCGGCCATTCAGCGGGCTACTATAGCCGACAACCCGAGGCCGGGAGGTCCAGTGCGTACGCCCGAGGAGCTCAGCCCGTTGACCGCGGGGCACCGCGCGCCGGCGGAGGATCGCGCGGCGGTCGAGCGCCGGGCCGGGGCGGGCGCCGCCGCCTACGGCGAGCTCTGCCCCGAGGCGGTCGCGAGCGCCCTCGGGTGGCTGCGGCTGACCTCCGAGGACGAGCTCGTGGACCTCGGGAGCGGGGTCGGGAAGCTCGTGACCCAGGCGGCGCAGGAGAGCGCCGTGGGCCTCGCGCGCGGGGTCGAGCTCAGCCGCTTTCGCCACCGACTGGCGCGCGAGCGCTGGGCGAGGATCTTGCGGGCGGCCCCGCCCGGCGCCGCCCGCGCGCTGCGTCGCCGGGTCCGCCTGGAGTGGGGAGACCTGCGCGAGGCTGACCTCAGCCGAGCCACGGTGCTCTACGTGGGCTCGACGTGCTTCCCCGAGGCGCTGCTCGACGCGGTCGCGGAGCTCGCCTGCGGGGCGCCGCGGCTGCGCGTGCTGCTCAGCACCCGCGCGCTGGCTCCGCGCTGGGGCGCGCGGCTGCCGGAGCAGGCGCGGCTGCGCGTGCGCACGACCTGGGACCCCAACGCCTGGCTCTACGCGTACGCGCGCTAAAAGCCGGAGAGGTCGGTGAGCAGGGCCTGGAAGCGGTAGTAGTCGCCGTCGTCCTGGACCTCGAGCGCGCCGATCGCGTGCCAGAAGCGGTCGAGCAGGTCTCGCTCACCCATGCGATACACGCCGTAGTAGTTGCGCTCGGCGCCGGCGTAGAGCTCGAAGAACTTGGCCTTGCCGTAGGACTCGATCAGCCAGCCGACGAAGGCGCCGGCGACGTCGTAGTCCCGGCGCGACATGCCCTCGCCGTGCAGGACCTGGGGGTCGAGGGTCCCGCGCAGGTTGAGGTCGCGGTAGACGCGCGCGCGGATCCGCAGCGGGACGCCGCGGTCGCCGCCCCACAGGCGCTCGGTGAGGTAGACCGCGAGCCCCTCGTCGACGGGGTGCCAGGAGCTCCCCGCCAGGTAGTGCACCAGCTCATGGCTGGCGTGCCGCGCGTCGAGGTGCGGAGCCCCGACCGTGATCCCGTGACCGTCGGCGTGGCAGCGCAGCGCTGCGCGACGGACCACGACCGGGACGGGCGGCGAGACGACCCGGGGTCCGAACTCCCAGTCCGGGGGGCAGTGCGAGCGGGGGGTGCCGCGGGGGCGGAAGTCGCCCGGCGACATCGCGGGCCCGAGCCACTCCTCGAGCCGCTCGCGGGCGACGCGGAGCTCCGCGAGCAGCTGCTCCTCGGCCTCGTCGTCGAGGGCGCCTGGCTCGACGAAGAGGCGGAAGCCCTCCACGGTGAGCAGCTCCGCGTCGGGGGCGGCGTCGGGGGGCAGGCGGACCGGGGGCGAGGTGCAGCCGATCAGCCCGCAGAGCGAGGCCAGGGCGAGCCAGCGCACGCTAGGCGTCCTGCGTGGCGCTCCGTGAGGCGCGCAGCGACTCGAGCTCGGCGTTGACCTCGGCCAGGCGCGCGCGGAGGCGCTCCAGCTCGGCGGCGGTCGGGATGTTGAGCTTGCTCAGGATCTCCTGGACCCGGCGCTCGACGAGGTCGTCGAGGCGCTGCTTGAAGCTGGCGCTGCGGGTCTTGAGCACCTCGCGCAGCTCCGAGGCTTCCTCCTGGGGGAGCTCGCCGGCGTCGACCATTTGCTGCAGGTCTTCGCTGAGCTTCTCCTCGGAGAGGAAGGCGTTGTCGAAGTAGTGCAGCACGTTCTTGCGCATGAAGCCCACGACGGAGTCGGAGCTGCGCTGGATCAGGTTCATGAAGAAGGCCTTGGGGAGGCTGCCCTCCTTGCGCTTCTCCTGCTCGAGGAGGATCTGCGACAGCGTGACCGTGGTCAGGTCCTCGCCGGTCTGATTCTCGACGACCTTGATGTCCTGTCCGTCGCGAACCAGCTGAGCGATCTGCTCGAGGGTGATGTAGCGCTTGTCCTCGGTGTCGTAGAGCTTGCGGTTCGAATAGCGCTTGATCGTTCGCGGCATGGTAACTCCGGGCCTCTTCGCATGATACGCAATCGCCCTGGTCAGAGCGAGCCGCGCGTCGGAGACCCGGCAGGGATCAGTAGAGGCGCAGGGAGCCGCGCTGGGTGGGGGCAGGCTCGAGGTGGGCGGCGAAGGCGCGCCAGATCCGGGTCCACGGCACGACGAAGGTCGTGCCGTGGTGCGCGACGCCCACCGAGGCCCCGACCAGGCGCCCGAGGCGATCCACCAGCGGTCCGCCGAGCTGCTCGGGGGCGAGGGGCGCGTCGACGGACAGCACCCAGGCGTAGGGGCGAGGGGCGGAGCCCCCTGAGAAGGCGTCCTTCATCTCCTGGGCGCGCTCGATCTGCTCGAGCAGCTCGGCCAGGGGCGCGACCCGCAGCCGCGCCGCGAGGGTCTTGAGTCCCTCGAGGGCCCCGCTCAGGGGGCTCGACCCCGGTCGCAGGCGCCGGAGGAATCTGGCCCCGACCTCGCGCGCGCGGGCCGAGACGATCCCCGAGGACAGCACGTCGTCGCCCGCGAGGGCGTGGACCAGCGACCCGACCGGGCGCGCGGCGGCGAGCGCCACCTCGCCGAGGGGGGCGCCTTCGAGGCGCAGGAGCGCCAGGTCGTCCGCCTCCGAACGCGCGAGCACGACCCAGGTCCGACCCCCGGCGTCGAGGCGCTGACCGAGCTGCAGCTCACCCGCCAAGGCCACCGCGTGGCGTGGATCGACCCGTGTCAGCGGCCGCCCGTCCGCGGGCAGAGTCCGCCCGCGGGGGGCCA
>JAGQRJ010000205.1 GCA_020425635.1 Planctomycetota bacterium
AAGGCCAGCGCAACCCGCCGGCCCTGGGTAGGGCCCTGGTCGAGGGCGCCCTCGCGCTGTTCGGCGCCCAGCGCGGCAGCCTGATCGCCCTCGACGCCCAGGGCGAGCAGCAGCCGGTGAGCTCCCTCGCCGCGCCCAACACCGAGCTCCAGGGCAAGGACCGCGCCTACCCCACCGCGATCGTGGCCCAGGCCGCGCGCCGCGCCGACGTGGTCGTGATCGAAGACGCCGGGCGCGACGCCTCCTTCGGCGACCGCCCGAGCGTGGTCGACCTCGAGGTCCGCTCAGTGCTCGTCGCCCCCCTGCGCGGCGCCCGCGGCGTGCGCCACGTGCTCCTGCTCGAAGACCGCGACAGCGCGGGCCGCTTCAGGCCCGAGGATCGCGAGCTCGTCGCGCTGCTGGCCAGCCTCGCCGCGGGGCGGCTCGAGCTGCTCGCCCTCGGCGAGGAATACCGCGCCCAGGCCGAGGAGCTCAGCCGGCGCGGGGCCGAGGTCGAGCGGCTGAACTCGCACCTCACCGCGCAGGTCGAGGAGACCGCCCAGGAGCTCGACTCGGTGCGCCGTCAGCTCCAGGGCCGCGAGGTCGAGCTGGCGGTCAACTCGAGCTACGCGAACATCGTCGGGCGCTCCGAGCCCATGCGCCGCGTGTTCCGCCTGCTCGACCGCGTGGCCGACGCCGACGTCCCGATCCTCGTGCAGGGCGAGAGCGGCACCGGCAAGGAGCTCGTCGCGCGCGCGGTCCACTTCAGCAGTCAACGCGCGGAGGAGTCCTACCTCTCGATCAACTGCGCTGCGCTGCCCGAGAGCCTGCTCGAGAGCGAGCTCTTCGGTCACGTGAAGGGCGCCTTCACCGGCGCCGACCGCGACAAGGTCGGCCTGTTCGAGGCCGCCGACGGCGGGACGCTGTTCCTCGACGAGGTCGGCGACATGCCCCTCTCCATGCAGTCCAAGCTCCTGCGGGTGCTGCAGGAGGGCGAGGTCCGTCCGCTGGGCGGGCGCAAGCCCAAGCGGATCAGCGTGCGGATCGTGGCCGCGTCCAACAAGGACCTGCGCCAGCTCGTCGACTCCGGCGAGTTCCGCGCCGACCTGTTCTATCGCCTGAACGTGGTCAGCGTGGGCCTGCCCCCCCTGCGCGAGCGCAAGGAAGACCTGCCCCTGCTCGTCGACCACTTCCTCGACAAGATCGCCGAGCGCGCCGACGGCAAGCGCAAGCAGCTGGAGCGCCGCGTCCTCGATCACCTGCTGCACTACGACTGGCCGGGCAACGTGCGCGAGCTCGAGAACGAGCTGCGCCGCCTGGTCGCGCTCTCCGGGCCGCGGATCGTCGAGGCCGACCTCTCGCCGCACATCGTGCGCTCCAGCCCCGCGCCCACCGCCCCGGCGCCCCTCCCGCGGGTCAACGTGGCGCCGGCGCTCTCCGCGCTCAACGACGGCGAGACGCTCAAGGCGCGCATGGAGCAGATCGAGCGCGAGTTCCTCCTCGGGGCCCTCGCCTCCCACGAGCACAACAAGACCCGCACCGCCAAGGCCCTCGGCCTCAGCCGCTACGGCTTCCTCAAGAAGCTCGACAAGTACAACCTGCGCGACGGCTAGCCCGCGCAAGGGACGAGCTCCTCCTGCGCAGCACCCAATGCGTCTGCCGCCCCTGTGAGCGCGGGTGTTTTTCCCCGAGGGCTGTAACCTCTCGCCGAGCAGGGAATACCGTGTCCCTGGGGGGCGTTCGTGCCCCTGGGTCAAGGAGGGGGCATGCACGTCGTGATCGTGGGCAACGGCGTCGCGGGGTTCACCGCGGCGCTGCGCCTGAGGGAGCTCGACCCCGCCTGCCGGATCACCATGATCTCGGGGGAGTCGACCTACCCCTACTCTCGCCCGGCCCTGATGTACGTGTTCATGGGCCACATGCGCTACCAGGAGACCAAGCCCTTCGAAGACCGCGTGTGGGCCGAGCAGCGGATCGAGCTCGTGCGCGCCTGGGTCACCCGGATCGACACCGAGGGCAAGCGGCTCGAGCTCCACGAGGGCCAACCCCTGAGCTACGACAAGCTCCTGCTCGCCACGGGCTCGCAGCCCAGCCTCTACGGCTGGCCCGGACAGGACCTGCCTGGGGTCCAGGGGCTCTACAGCCTCATGGACCTGCACGCGCTCTACCAGAACGTCCAGGGCGCGAAGCACGCGGTGATCGTCGGCGGGGGGCTGATCGGGATCGAGCTCGCCGAAATGCTCCACTCCCAGGGGGTCCACGTCACCTTCCTCGTGCGCGAAGACGCCTACTGGAGCAACGTGCTGCCCGCCGAGGAGTCGGCCATGGTCACGCGCCTGATCCGCGAGGCCGGGATCGACCTCCGGCTCTCGAGCGAGCTGGCGGAGATCCACGCGGGGCCCGACGGGCGCGCGGCGGCGGTCACGACGAAGGCCGGGGAGCGGATCGAGTGCCAGCTCGTGGGCCTCACCGCCGGGGTCAGCCCCAACACCCAGCTCTGCCAAGGCACGCCGATCGAGGCCGGGCGCGGGATCCTCGTCGACGCGCACCTGCAGACCAAGGTCCCCGACGTCTACGCCGCCGGAGACTGCGCCGAGATCGTGACCGAGGGCGAGGGCAAGAACCTGCTCCAGCAGGTGTGGTACACGGGCAAGCTCCAGGGCGAGTGCGTGGCCAAGACCCTCGCTGGTCAGGCGACCCGCTACGACGCCGGCCTCTGGTACAACTCGGCGAAGTTCCTCGACCTCGAATACCAGACCTACGGCCTCGTCCACGCCCAGCCCCAGGCGGTCGAGACCCACGGCTGGTGGGAGCACGCGAGCGGGCGCCTCGGGCTGCGGGTCGTGGCCATGGATGGCGCGGTGACCGGCTTCAACGCCATGGGCCTCCGCCTGCGGCACCGGACCTGCGAGCGCTGGATCCTCGAGCGGCGCTCGCCGGGCTACGTGCTCGAGCACCTCGCCGAGGCCGGCTTCGACCCCGAGTTCACCCGGCGCTACGAGCCCGAGGTCGTCGCGACCCTCGCGGCGCAGCTCGGGGTGGAGGCGACCGTATGAGCCGCCCGCTCCCGATCGCCTACGCCTTCGACGAAGAGGCCGCGGGCTTCGGCGCACCCCAGGGCACCCCCGGCGCCCCCTCCGCCGGCGCTCCGCTGGCCTGGGTCGCGCTGGTCGCGGTCGCCCTCGGCGTGCTCTCCTTCGCCGCCCAGCTCGCGGGCGCGCCCCACGCCGGCACCTGGCTCGGCCTGCTCAGCGGACTGCCGCTGGCCTTCGCGGCGTCCGCCGTCTACTTCTGGCTCGGCCTCCAGGGCACGACCCCCGGGATCAAGCACGACGGAATCTTCTTCGGCTCCATGACCGCCCGCGGGACGCTGGCCTGGTTCGCGGGCCTCGGGCTGACCGCGTTCTACGTCGTCCTCTACTGGCTGCCGGGCGCGGGGGCGATCGCGAACATGCAAGCCGGCGAGGGCGCCCCGGCCCAGGCCAAGCTCTGGCTGCTCAGGTGGACGAGCGCGCTCTTCGAGCGCGCGATCGGCTCCCTCGACCCCCTGGCCCTCGCGCTCAGCGGCAAGGACGCCGACCGCTGGTTCCTCTACGGCACGCTCTACACCCTGGCGGTGCTCGCCTTCGGGGTGCGCATGCTCATGAAGTACCGCCACGTCCGCTACCAGATCGTGCGCACGCTCTCGGTCATGTTCTTCCAGCTCGGCTTCGGCTTCCTGATCCCCCAGGTGCTCAAGGCCTTCCGCTACCCGGAGTACTACTTCACCTACTTCTGGCCGTTGAAGTACGACTACCTGTTCCCCTCGAGCGTGACCGGCCTCTGGAACACCCCCGGCGGCGTGGGCGTGTTCATGGTGGTCTGGGGCCTCGTCGCGACCTTCGTCGCGACCCCGGTGCTGACCTACTTCTTCGGCAAGCGCTGGTACTGCTCGTGGGTGTGCGGCTGCGGCGGACTCGCCGAGACCCTCGGCGACCCCTACCGCCAGCTCTCGAGCAAGTCGACCCGGGCCTGGAAGGTCGAGCGCTGGCTGATCCACTCGGTGCTCGTGTTCATCGTCGTCACCACCGCCGCGGTGTGGCTGACCCGCGGCACGCACTCCCCGCTCGCCGCGGGCCTGCAGAAGTGGTACGGGTTCCTGATCGGGGCCGCGTTCTCCGGCGTGATCGGCGTCGGCTTCTACCCGCTCATGGGCAGCCGGGTGTGGTGCCGCTTCGGCTGCCCCATGGCCGCGGTGCTCGGGGTCTTCCAGCGCTGCTTCTCGCGCTTCCGGATCACGACCAACGGCGGACAGTGCATGTCCTGCGGCAACTGCTCGACCTACTGCGAAATGGGGATCGACGTGCGCGCCTACGCGGAGAAGGGTGAGAACGTCGTCCGCGCCTCCTGCGTCGGCTGCGGCGTATGCGCCGCCGTCTGCCCGCGCGGTGTGCTCAAGCTCGAGAACGGCCCCACCCACGCCGACCGCTTCGCCGGCGCCGAGAACCCGGTGCAGACCTTCCTCGCCTCCCTGACCCAGGGCCCCAAGGTCCCGTAGCCCTCAGGCCTCGGTCTCAAAATGGTTTCGTCTTGGATTGACACCCTGAAGGGGGGGGAGTAGACTTCGCCCATCGCTGAGCCGGACGCCGTGCGCCGTCGTCAAACCCGACACGCGCCGTATCCCGCTCACGGAAAAACAAGGCGCACCCGTAGCTCAATTGGATAGAGCACCTGGCTACGGACCAGGAGGTTAGAGGTTCGAATCCTCTCGGGTGTATCAAAGGCGTCCCCGCCGCTCTGCGGCGGGGACTGGTTCTTTTACAGCATATGACTCAACGGGACCCAGACCCCGATCAGCTGGAGCGCGACGAGCGCTTCATGCAGCTCGCCCTCGAAGAGGCGGAACGAGCGCTCGACCACGACGACGTGCCGGTTGGCGCGTTGGTGGTCGACGCCGACGGCGTCGTCGTGGGCTACGGTCGCAATCGCCGCGAACAGAACCAGGACCCCACCGCCCACGCGGAGGTCGAGGCCCTGCGGCTCGCCTCCAAGGCGCGCGGACGTTGGCGCCTGGAAGGGGCGACCCTCTACGTGACCCTCGAGCCCTGCGTCATGTGCGCGGGCGCGCTGGTCAACGCCCGGATCAAGCGCCTCGTGTTCGGCGCCTGGGATCAGCGCTTCGGCGGGGTCGAGAGCGTGTTCCAGCTGTGCACCGCCCCTCAACTCAACCACAGGTTGGAGGTCACCGGCGGCGTGTTGGACGGGCCCTGCCGCGACCTGCTGCAGGCCTTCTTCCGCGAGCGCCGCGGCCCCCGTTGAGGTTCGACACTGGAGCAGTGCCCGAGTGGTCGAAGGGGTGCGCTTGGAAAGCGTATGTGCGGGAAACCGTACCGGGGGTTCGAATCCCTTCTGCTCCGAATTCCGTGCAGCCTCGGCTGCGCGCTGTTTGACATATTGGATTGTGCTGGACGGGGGAGGTTGCGGTCCCTTGTAACCCGAACGTTCTGCGGGGTTAACGACCGTCGGAGGTCGGCGAGAGGTCTTGGTTGCGTTGGTCTTGCCTGCGTAGAAACCTGGATCCTCTGCAAGTGGGAGTGGGTGAATCGAGTCAGGTCGGAAACGAAGCAGCTATAAGCTTCACGCCTGCTGTGCAGAGGGGAATCTAGGCGGAGTTGGCAATCCGCCGCGCCAAGCGTTTCGCCGTTCGAAGGCGGGTGCACAATCCTTGATCCAAGCGAAGAAGCCGGGTCCTCTCTGGACCCGGCTTCTTCCTTTGGTTCCCCTCGCCACAGCGTGAACAACGCGCGCACCCCGGGCGTCCAAGATCCGAAATCGACCCGTGGTCGACGTTTATGACGCGTCGCGACATTCCCGACCGGCCGCGCCGAGCGGCCCTTCCGGCTTGGCCAGGGCAGGGGCAAGCCCCTCCGAGCGTGGGAGTTGAAGCGAGCTACGACGCACCGTGTCGTGTGCCCCCGCGCGAAATCGAAGCGCAGGTGTTACCCGGACCCCAGTTTGCGCAATACAGAGGGTGAGGCTGAGAGCGCGAGGTTGTAGTCCATGGGTGGAGCAGAACGGCGGGGCTTCCCGCGCCATGCCGTCCAAGGCGTCGTCGCCGAGATCACGAACGTCATCGGGCGAGGCGACCCGACCGCGGGCGCCACGCTCGTCAACTGGAGCCAGTCGGGCATGCTGCTGCGCGTCCCGAGCCCGCGCCGGCGGCTCTTCCTGCGCCGCGGGCGAGCCCTCGCCGAGCGCGACCTGGTGGCGTGCACCCTGCGCTTGCCGCCCCACGGGGAGCCCGTGGCGATCAAGGCCGACGTCCGCCGCGTGCGTCGCTCCGCCGAAGACCCCGACTGGCTCGAGGTCGGCGTCGCCTTCGACCGCGAGGTGACCCCGCCGCAGTTCCTCGTGGCCATGGCCTCGGCCCTGGACCCTCAGCGGACCTGCCGCGCGACGGCGCGGCTCAACCGCTGGTCGAGCCGCACCCGCCGCGGCAGCCAGCGCCCGGAGTCCGACGTCGAGGCCGAGAGCGAGCGCCTCGCCCGCCCCGCCTCGGACCGCGTCCGCCGGCGCTGAGCGAGAGCTCCCTCGACGGATCGCGAAGGTCCGGCTAGAGCTCGACGTCGGCCAGGTAGCAGCTGCGCCCAGGGCCGCTGCAGGCGTCGACGCACACCAGGGCGCCGTCGGGGCCGAGGGTCTCCTGGGTCTGGTTGCAGCGGCAAGGCGTGTGCAGCCCCTCCTCCGGTCGCACGTCGACGGGTGGAGGGAAGAAGAAGGCCTTGTTGGTCAGGTAGCGGCAGTAGTGCGGCGGCTTCATTGGTTCAACTCCCGGAGCGCGCGCTCGACCAGGCGCTTGAGGATCACGACCTTGTGCTTGTTGCCCGAGAGCGGTGTCGCCTTGGCCACCACCGCGGCGGCGGCCTTGGTGATC
Organism: Planctomycetota bacterium; assembly: GCA_020425635.1. Taxonomy (GTDB): domain Bacteria; phylum Planctomycetota; class J058; order J058; family J058; genus JAGQRJ01. Next base: position 6,893 of record JAGQRJ010000205.1, read on the forward strand.
TGTGCCTCGTCGAGGCCCTTGCCCACGAGCAGCGCCTCGGCGTCGGTCGCGCGGTAGGGGGTCGGCGCGACCGCGCCGCACACGATCCGAACCGCGTGCACCTTGCCCTCGCGCAGGTCGAGGGCGCAGACCACCGAGGCGAGCGCGAAGTCGAAGCTCTGCCGCTCGCGCAGCTCCTTGTAGACGCTGCGCCGGGTCAACGGGGTGGGCTCGAAGCGCACCGACTCGATCAGCTCCCCGTGGGCGAGGGTCGTGTCGCTCCACTTGCCGCGCGCGGGGTCGCCGTAGAGCTCGGCCACCGGCACGTCGCGCGAGCCGTCGGCGGAGACGACCTTCGCGATCGCGTCGCCCGCGATCAGCGCCGGGGCGAGGTTCGAGGGGTGCGCGCTCGCGCAGCCGCCGCGCGGGAAGATCGCGTGGTAGCGGTTGAAGGCGCCCTGCTCCTGGGCCGAGCACACCGGCGCGCCGCGCTTGTAGCAGGCGAAGTCGCTCCCGCGGAAGTAGGGGCAGCGGGTGTGCTGGGCCAGGTTCCCGCCGAGGGTCGCGCGGTTGCGGATCTGCGGGGTTGCCGCCTCGGCCGCCGCCTGCATGAGCGCGGGGAAGCTCTTGGCCAGGCCCTCGTCGCGCCCGAGCTCGGCGAGGGTCGTGTGCGCGGGGAGCAGGCCCTTGGCCGGCGGGGTCCGCACCTCGTGCAGGCTGACCAGGTCGCTGGGCTCGATCAGGCGCTCCTTGAGCAGGTCGAGCAGGTCGAGCCCGGCGCCCTTGGCCCAGGCCTCGGGGCGCTTGGCGAGCGCCTTGGCGGCGGCGGAGTAGCTCTCGGCCGTGTGGTAGGCGAAGCGGTGCATGTCAGACCTCTCCCAGGGCTGCGAGGACCTTGTCGGGGGTGATCGGGAGCGAGCGCACGCGCGCCCCGATCGCGTTGGCCACGGCGTTGCCGATCGCGCCGGCGGTCGGCACCGCCGGCGGCTCGCCGAGGCTGGACATGCCCGTGGTGCTGATCCCGTTGGCCACGCTGAAGGGGATCGCCACGATCTCGGGCACGTCGAGCGCGCCCACGATCTTGTAGTCGAGCAGGTTCGGGTTGAGCATGGCGCCGGTCTTGGGGTCGAGGTGCCGCTGCTCGAAGAGCGCGTAGCTGACCCCCTGGATCACCGCGCCGTTGATCTGGCTGCGCGCGAGGAGCGGGTCGGCGACCAGCCCGCAGTCCTGCACCGCCACGACCTTGACCACGCGCACCAGCCCGGTCTCGACGTCGACCTCGACCTCGGCGAACTGCACGCCGGCGACCTCGGGGGCGAAGCGCGGCATGGAGAACAGCTCCCGTGTGCCGACGCCGGTCGCCTCGATCGCGTCGACCGGCAGCAGCGCGCAGGCCTTGGCGAAGGGCAGCGGCGTGTCGGTGCCCGTGAGCTGCCCGCCCTCGAGGGCCAGCGCGCCGGCCTCGACGCCGAGCCGCTCCGCGACCGCGCGCAGCAGCTGCCCCTTGACCTCGTAGGCCGCTTGCCGCGCCACCGGACCGATCGAGGGCGCGGTCACCGAGCCGCCGCTGCCGTGGCCGTAGGGGTCGGTGGTGTGGCCGATCCGGACCTCGACCGCGCTCGGCTCGAGGCCGAGCTCTTCGGCGACCATGAGCGCGAGCAGGGTCCGGGTGCCGGTGCCTATGTCCTGCGCGCCCGAGGCGACGAACACGCTCCCGTCCTTGCCGATCCGGCAGCGGACCGAGCACCCCGGGCGGCCGTTGTGCTTCCAGCGGGCCGCGGCGACCCCCAGCCCGCGCTTGAGCGGCCCCTCGCCGGCGCCGTCGGCCTTGCGCCGGCCCCAGCCGATCGCCTCGGCCCCGATCTCGTACTGCCGCTGACGCACGGGGTGCGGGTCGTTCTTCCGCCGCAGCTCGAGGGGGTCCATGCCGAGCTCTTTGGCGACCTCGTCGATCATGCCCTCGAGCGCGAAGAAGCCTTGCGGGTGCGCTGGAGCGCGGAAGGCGCGCGCCGCGCCCGCGTTGGTCAGCACGTGGTGCTGGTCGCTGAGCTGCGCCTCGAAGGCGTAGACCGCCGGGTTGGCGATCGAGGCGCTGGGGGCCACCCCGCCGGTGCCCCAGCTGTGGACCTCGGCGCCGAGGAGCTTGCCGTCCTTCGACGCCGAGAACGTGCAGCGCTGGATCGAGTCCGGTCGGTTTCCGGCGATCAGGTGCTCGGCCTTGCGGGTGAGCATCAGGCGACACGGGCGCCCCGTCGCCTTGGCGGCGCGGGCGCAGAACACGTCCCAGGCGTCGGCCCCGAACTTCGAGCCGAAGCCTCCGCCCATGTGCTCGGTGATCACGGTCACGTTCTGCGGGCGCAGCTTCAACGCCTGGGCGAGGGTGTTCTGGAAGGCGAAGGTCGCCTGGGTCGAGGCGTAGCAGGTCAGCTGGTCGCCCTCCCAACGGCACACCGTCCCGTGGGTCTCGAGGCAGCTGTGGGTCTGGACCTGGGTGCGGTATTCGCGCTCGACGATCACGTCGGCCGCCGCGTGCGCCGCCGCGACCTTGGCGTCGCCGTCGCCGCTCGTGTCGCGCCGTCCTTGCACGACGTTGCCGTCGCCTCCCCGTCGCGGCACGGCCTGAGGCGCGTTCGGCGCCATGGCCGCGTCGGTGTCGACCACGTGGGGCAAGACCTCGTAGTCCACCCGGATCGCCGCGAGGGCGTCGTCGAGGACCTCCTCGCTCACCGCGGCCACGCCGACCACGGGCTGCCCGGCGTAGTAGAGCTCGTCGCCCAAGGGCTCGAGGTGCAGGACCCCCGCGAGCTGCTCGGCCGCCTTGGTGTCGAGGGCCTTCACGCGCGCCCGCGCGTGAGGGGAGCCGAGGATCCCGGCGTAGACCATGCCCGGGAAGCGCTGGTCGTAGCTGTAGCGCGCCCGGCCGGTGACCTTGTCTTCGCCGTCGAGGCGGGGCACGTCGGTCCCCACCACGCGGAGCTTGGAGTCGAGGTCCCACGGGCGCGGGGCGCCGTCGGGGACGTTGGCCTCGGCCTTGAGCTCGAAGCCCTCGAAGCCCAGGCGCAGCTGCTCGTTGCTCATTGCGCCGCCTCCTGAACCGCGTGGAACACGTGGGGGTAGGTCCCGCAGCGGCAGAGGTTGCCGACCACGGCGTGCTTGGTCTGCTCGAGGGTCGGGCGCGGGACGTCACGCAGGAGCGCGGCGCAGCTCATGAGCATGCCCGAGGTGCAGAACCCGCACTGCATGGCGTCGCACTGGACGAAGGCCCGCTGGATCGGGGCGAGCTTGGCCTCCCCCGCGAGGCCCTCGATCGTGGTCACCTCGGCGCCAGCCACGTCGACGGCGAGCAGCAGGCAGGCGTTGACCGTCGCGCCGTCGAGCCACACGGTGCACGCCCCGCAGGCGCCCCGGTCGCAGACCCGCTTGGTGCCCGTGACCCCCACGCGGTCGCGCAGAGCGTCGAGCAAGGTCACCCGCGGCTCGACCACGAGCTTGGTCTCCTCGCCGTTGAGGGTGAACACCACCTCGACGGCCTCGGGGCCGCGGCTCTGGAGGCCCTCCTCCTTGGGCTGCGCTGGCGCCTCCTCGCCGTCTTGCGCTTGGACTCCGCGTCCGAGCACGCTGGCGAAGGCGGCGGCGCCGGCCCCCTTGAGCATGGCGCGGCGGGAGACCCCTCCCGGTTCGGGTGTCGACATACAGCCCTCCTCGCCCGGGATCATACGGGAGCCCGGGGCCCATGGGGCAGCGGGGACCGGCCGGGGTGAAGGACTGCCCCCCGGGCTCCGTCACCGTGCAGGCGGCGTCGATCGGCTACCATGCTCGACCCCCGAGGAGGCCCCATGCGCCCGACGACCTTCTTGCTCCCCGCGGTGTGCGCGATCGGACTCGCCCAGGAGGCCGCGCCGCCCGCGAAGCCAGCCCCCCAGCCGTCCGAGTTCGAGGTCCCCGCCGCCGCGTGGGAGGGCGTCGAGCGCGAGGCGGCGACCCTCGGCTGGTCGCCGCGGGTCGGGCAGGTCACGAGCTACCGCGCGACCACCACGGTGCAGCTCCTGCAGGACTACGGGCACGAAGCCGGGGAGCAAGACCCGGTCGAGATCCGCAGCACCCAGGCCTACCGCCTGGAGGTGCTGGAGGTCGGCGAGGCGCGGGTGCGGGTGCGCTGCACCTCCCGGGAGCTGGTGCTCGCGCTCTCCGCGTCGGGCATGACCCTGCTCACCGACAGCCGCGACGGCACACGCTCGGGGAACCCGGGGCTGGACCTCTTCGCCGACCTGGTCGACGAGCCCTTCGTGCTCGAGCTCACCCGAGAGGGTCAGGTCTCGCAAATCGTCGACCTCTCCGACCTCCACGCGCGCTTGAAGGCCAAGTCGTCCTTCGAGCGCGTCGACGTCGCCGAGCTGGTCGACGGCGAGCGCCTGGCGCGGGAGCTGCAGCCGTTCTTCGCCGAGCTCCGGCCCGGGGAGTTCGCGTCGGGCGCGCGCTGGGCGCTGCGGCGCTCCCTGCAGGCCGCGCCCGGGCAGATCTTCGACGGCGTGCAGACCTGGGTCTACCTGGGGATCGCCGAGTTCGGGGGGGTCAAGTGCGCGAAGCTGGTCGGCCAGTTCTCCCTCGCGCCCCAGGAGCTGAGCGAGCCGGGGCCCAACGGGGTCCGGCGGATCGCCGCCGAGGGGCGACCCTATGTGGCCTACGTGAGCCTCGAGGACGGGGCCGTCCTCGGGAGCGAGCCGCAGTCCATGACCGTCACCACGGAGCAGAGCCTCGCGGGAGTCGAGGGGACCCTGACCCTGACCTCCGAGACCACGGTCACGGCGCTGCCCGCCGAGGCCCCGGCGGCGCCCCCCGGAGAGGGCGAGGACCGCTGAGCCGCCGGGCCCCCTGAGCGGGTTCTGCGGGCCCTTGGCGAGGGTTTCAAGCCCTCGATCCGGGCGCCCGGGCGCGGATAAATTTCGTGCCGCGTAGCGGTGGACCTGGGGGCGACCCTGTCGTATGGTTCCGCACTTCGGTGTTCGACCGGCGCGTGCCGGCGCGACCCAGGGGAGGCAACGACCCTGGCTCGCCATGTGAGAGCTACCGAAGAGACGGGGTTTTGGGGAAGGATCCCGAGCCCGAGACCAAATGAGGAATCAAATGAAAACTCTTCTCCGTTCGGCGCTGGTCGCCGTTACTTTCACCGGCCTCTTCGCGGGCTGTGGCCTGCTCGACCCCAAGCCCGAGGGCGGCGAGGGCGGCGGCGGCGGCGGCAGCGACATGTCCGAGACCATGCTGAACAGCGCCAAGGACCAGCCCACGATGTACTTCGTGGCGCTGCCCCCGAACCCCAAGGTCGGCATGTGGTGGGAGCACACCGCCTCCGGCACCAAGATGAAGTACGCGATCACCGCGGCCAAGGACGACAAGCTCGTCGTCGAGCAAGAGCAAGACTACGGCGGCACCATGCTCGTCAACGCCTGGCTCGTCGATCCCTCGGTCGACATGATGGCCGAGGTCAAGGAGGGCGAGAAGGTCAACCACAACGTCAGCATGGCGTGGGTCGGCATCAAGGGTAAGGAAGCCCACGAGCGCAAGGTCATGGACGTCCCGGTCTACAAGAAGGCCGAGACCACCGGCGAGCAGGTCGACTACACCGAGGGTGACGAGTCGGTCAAGCTGGCCGGCAAGACCTGGGACGCGCACTGGACCGAGAGCGGCGAGAGCAAGACCTGGATGGTCAAGGGCACCATGTTCCTGCTCAAGTCGATGTACCAGGGCAAGGTCAGCATGGAGCTGACCGGCGTGGGTGGCGACGCCAAGAGCGGTCTCAAGTGGGACGGCGGCGGGGAGGAGAAGAAGGAGGAGAAGTAAGCTTCGCTCCTGTCTTCTACCTGCCTTCAGGCTGCGGGCCGGGTCCTTGGACCCGGCCCGTTTCCCTTGGTTCGCGCCTGACGGTGCCCGGCGCAAGTGCTAGGCTCGCCGGCCAAGGAGCCGCCATGCACGCCCTGCCCCGAGTCGTCCTCGCCCTCGCCCTCGTGGCGAGCCTGGCCCCGGCCGACGACCAGGCCGACACGATCCTCAACGCCATGCAGGCGGCGCCGTCGCCCTACTCGGTGATCCTGCCCCCCGACGCCAAGGTCGGCCTGTGGTGGGAGCACACCCTCCCGGGGTCGAAGACGAAGCTGCGCTACGCGATCACGGCCGAGCGCAGCGGCAAGCTGATCGTGGAGCAAGCGCAAGACGTCGCGGGCGCCCCGATCGTCAACGCCTGGCTGGTCGACCCCGAGGTCGACCTGAACGCGGAGGTCGCCGACGGCGAGCAGCTCCAGCACAACGTGCTCGAGGCCTGGGTCGGGCTCAGGGGCCAGGCGCCCCGGGCCAAGAAGGTCATGGACGCGCCGCGCAAGCAGCCCGCCGAGACCGTCGAGGGCGTCGAGCTCAGCGAGCGCGACGAGCCGCTGGAGCTGGCCGGCAAGACCTGGGAGGCCCACGTGTTCGTCTCGGAGCAGAGCGAGACTTGGGTCGTGAGGGGCAGTCAGTTCGTGCTCAAGAGCGTCTACCAGGGCAAGGTCGTCATGGAGCTCACGGCCATGGGCGAAGACGCCACGAGCAGCCTGGCCTGGCCAAGCAAGAAGTAGGCGGGGCCGGAGGGTCGAGTTGTCAAAGCTCGTCAACTCCCTGGAGGGCTTAAAGACAAAGGGTGACCGGGGTTGAGGCCCGTGTTAGCCTCTGCGCTTCGCCGAGGTTCCCATGACGCCTGAGACCCCCGAAGACGACGCAGCGGGCACCCCCGCCGACGACGCCCGTCCCCCGCTGGGGCAGGCGCCCCAGCCGGGCGCTTCGCCGCGGCCTCCCGCTGGGCTACGGCCGAGCCCCCCCCCGCGCCCGAAGCCCTCGCTGTGGTGGGTGTGGCTGCTGGTGACCTTGCTGCTGCTGTTCGGCGGCGGCTGCTTCGCCTTCATGCTGCTCATGGCCGCCGCCGGCGGCGGGGGCGGCGCTGGCGGGAGGTTCGCCGAGAAGACGCTCAACGAGGGCAAGGGCGACAAGTTGGCCCTGATCGAGATCAACGGGGTGATCCAACAGACCGTGGCCACGGGGGGCCTGTTCTCCGCGGGCTCGGTGGACATGGTCGACGGGATCCAGCGCCAGCTCGACCAGGCGGCGAAGGACGAAGGCGTCAAAGGGGTCCTGCTCGCGATCGACAGCCCCGGCGGCACCGTGACCGCGAGCGACCGGATCTGGCGCGCCGTGCAGGACTTCAAGGCCGAGAGCGGCAAGAAGGTCGTGGTCCACATGGGCGCGCTCTGCGCCTCGGGCGGCTACTACATCGCGGCCTCCGCCGATCAGATCCTCTGCGAGCCGACCACGATCACGGGCAGCATTGGCGTGATCCTCGGCGGGCTGAACTTTCACAAGCTGCTCGAGGACCACGGCGTCGCCGACGTCACGATCACCTCGGGCCCGAACAAGGCGCTCTTGAGCTCCACCGGCCAGGTGCAGGAGTCGCACCTCGAGATCCTGCAGGAGACCGTCGACGACGCCTACGCGCGCTTCACCCAGATCGTGGCCGACGGGCGGGGGATCCCGGTCGAGGAGGTGCGCGGCTTCGCCGACGGGCGGATCTACACCCCCAAGGGCGCCCAAGACCTGAAGCTGGTCGACGCGATCGGCTACCGCGACGACGCGGTGGCCCTGCTCGCCAAGCTGACGGGCGTCACCGACCCCAAGCTGATCACCTACAAGGGGCCGCCGACCCTGGCCGACGTGCTCTCGGGCAACGCCCAGAGCGACGTCGTCCCCACCCAACGCGGCGTGCTGCCGCTGCTCAGCGAGGCCCACAACGGACCTCGGCTGTGGGCGATCTGGCGTCCGAACTGAGCGCTATCCTGTCCCCTCCTTTCCCGCACCGCAGCTGAAGAGGCGTCGAGTCCCGTGAGCAAGCCCACCTACGTGCTCGGAGTCAGCGCGTACTACCACGACAGCGCCGCCGCGCTGCTCCGCGACGGCGAGATCTTCGCCGCGGCCCAGGAGGAGCGCTTCACCCGCAAGAAGCACGACTCGCGCTTCCCGCGCAACGCGGTCGACTACTGCCTGCGCGAGGCGGGGATCACCCCGGCCGACCTCGGCGCGGTCGCGTTCTACGACAAGCCGATCCTCAAGTTCGAGCGGATCCTGCAGACCTACCTCGGCGTCGCGCCGAAGGGGATCGCGCAGTTCGTGAAGGCCATGCCGGTGTGGCTGCGCGAGAAGCTCGACACGGGCTCCATGATTCGTAAGGAGTTCCCCGGCTACAAGCGCAAGATCCTCTTCGGAGAGCACCACGAGTCGCACGCGGCCTCGGCGTTCTACCCCTCGCCCTTCGACGAGGCGGCCGTGCTCACGATCGACGGCGTCGGCGAGTGGGCGACCACGACCTACGGCGTGGGAGAGGGCAACAAGCTCGAACTCCTCGGCTCGATCAACTTCCCGCACTCGATCGGCATGCTCTACAGCGCGTTCACCTACTACACGGGCTTCAAGGTGAACTCGGGCGAATACAAGGTCATGGGCCTCGCCCCCTACGGCGAGCCGAAGTACGTCGACGCGATCCTCGAGCACGTCTGCGAGCTGCGCGAGGACGGGTCGTTCCAGCTCAAGATGGAACACTTCGACTTCCTGCACGGGCTGCGCATGACCTCCAAGCGCTTCGACGCCGTGTTCGGCGGTCCGCCGCGGGAGTCGGAGGGCACGCTCACCCAGCGCGAAATGGACCTCGCCGCCTCGGTGCAGGTCGTGACCGAAATGGCCATGCTCCGCATGGCGCGCTTCGTGCGCGAGAAGACCGGCAAGAAGAACCTCTGCCTCGCGGGCGGCGTCGCGCTCAACTGCGTGGCCAACGGCAAGCTGCTGCGCGAGAAGATCTTCGACAAGCTCTGGATCCAGCCGGCCGCCGGCGACGCGGGCGGCGCGCTCGGCGTCGCGCTCTCGGTGTGGCACAACTACCTGCAGCAGCCGCGCACCGTGCCCGGCGACGGCAGGGACCTGCAGCGCGGGAGCTACCTCGGCCCCAAGCCCGACGTCGAGCTGGCCAAGGCCTACTTCGCGAAAATGAACGCCCCCTACCGCGAGGTCGCGCCCGAGGAGCTCCCGAAGGAGGTCGCCAAGATCCTCGCCAGCGAGAACGTGGTCGGCCTCTGCCAGGGGCGCATGGAGTTCGGGCCCCGCGCGCTGGGCGGTCGCTCGATCATGGGCGACGCCCGCTCTCAGGGCATGCAGAAGACCATGAACCTCAAGATCAAGTATCGCGAGTCGTTCAGGCCCTTCGCGCCCTCGGTGCTCGCCGAAGACGTCAGCGACTGGTTCGAGCAAGAGACCGAGTCGCCCTACATGCTGCTCGTGGCCGACGTGCTCGAGAAGCACCGGATCCCCATGACCGAGGAGCAGAAGAAGCTGTTCGGGATCGAGAAGCTCAACGTGCCCCGCTCGTCGATCCCGGCGGTGACCCACGTCGACTACTCGGCGCGGATCCAGACCGTGCACAAGGACACGAACCCGCTCTACCACGCGATCATCAGCGCGTTCAAGGAAGAGACCGGCTGCCCGGTGATCGTGAACACCTCGTTCAACGTGCGCGGGGAGCCGATCGTGGCCACCGCCGAGGACGCCTACCGGTGCTTCATGCGCACCGAAATGGACTACCTCGTGGTGGAGAACTTGATCCTGGAGAAGAAAGCGCAGCCCGAGTTCAAGGACGAGGGCAACTGGCGCGACGAATTCGAGTTGGACTAAGCCATGACGACCACCGAACACGTGTCCGCAGCCGACGCCTTCGTGTCCAGCTACAAGGAGGGCGCGGGGATCCCGGGCACCGGGAACACGGTCACCGGCGCCGCCATGCACCGCGACCTCTACCGCCAGTCGGAGGACCCCGCCGCCGTGCGCAAGCGCGACGCCGGCCAGGCCCGGGTCCTGGGGCTGGGCTTCATGGTGTTCTTCGCGATCCTGAGCTGCATTTCGTTCTGGATCAACGGTGCGCTCTACCCCTACGTCGCCGTGCTCAGCGACCTGGAGCTTCCGATCGAGGGCGTGGCCTACCCCGCCGAGGACGAGCCCGCCGAGGGCGCCGAGGAGGCGCAGGAGGGGCGCCTGCATGAGGGCGCCGAGTTCGTCGTGGGATACGCCCCCGTCGACGGGAGGGAGCAGTCGGCCGCGCCGACCGGGGTCTCCCTGGGGAAGGTCGTCAACGACCCCGACCGGGAGCTCGAGGCGGACGAGCTGGCGGTGCACGTCTCGGTCAACAAGGATTGGACCAGCCGCGTGATCTTCCCTGGGAACCTCGCCAAGGAGTTCCCCCCGACCACGCTCACCTATGGCAGCTCTGAGAACCCAGAGGGCTTCCAACTCCTCGTGCTCCCCGGGCGCCAACACGCCTGGAAGAACGCCAAGCTCATGGGCTTCATGCCCACGCGCTGCCTGCTCTACCTCGGCCTGGTCATGGGTGCGTTGGGGCTGATCGTCCCGGCGCTGCTCGTGCCGTTCTACAAGGTCTGGATGCGCTACGTGACCGCGCCCCTGGGCTTCGTCAACACGCGGATCATTCTGGGGATCGTGTTCTTCCTCGTGCTGACCCCCATGGCGCTGATCGCCAGGGTCTTCGGCAAGGACCGCCTGCGCCGCGCCCCGCTGCCCAAGGGCGAGAGCTACTGGGTCCCGCGCGAGCAGCAGCGCGACCACCGCCACTTCGAGAAGGGCTTCTAGGCGTGCGCGGGATCGTCCTCGCCGGCGGATCGGGGACCCGGCTGCACCCGCTGACCCTCGCGGTCAGCAAGCAGCTGATGCCGATCTACGACAAGCCCATGATCTATTACCCCTTGTCGGTGCTGATGCTGGCGGGGATCCGCGAGGTGCTGGTGATCAGCACGCCGCAGGACCTGCCGCGCTTCCGCGACCTGCTCGGCGACGGCACACAGTTCGGCATGGAGTTCAGCTACAAGGTCCAGCCGAGCCCCGACGGGCTGGCCCAGGCCTTCGTGCTCGGCGCCGACTTCGTCAAGGGCGGGCCGTCGTGCCTCGTGCTCGGCGACAACGTGTTCTACGGGCACGGGCTGGGGAGCACCCTGCGCCAGGCCGCGGAGCTCGAGTCGGGGGCCATGGTCTTCGCCTACCCGGTGCACGACCCCGCGCGCTACGGCGTGGTCGAGTTCGACGAGACGGGCAAGGTGCTCTCGCTCGAGGAGAAGCCCAAGCAGCCCAAGAGCCGCTACGCGGTCCCCGGGCTCTACTTCTACGACGAGCAGGTGGTCGAGATCGCCAAGAACCTCGAGCCCTCGGCCCGCGGCGAATACGAGATCACCGACGTCAACCGCCACTACCTCGAGCAGGGCGAGCTGCGCGTGCTGACCCTCGGCCGCGGCACCGCCTGGCTCGACACCGGGACCCACGACAGCCTGCTCGAGGCCTCGGGCTTCGTGGCCGCGATCCAGAAGCGCCAGGGGCTGCTGATCAGCTGCCCCGAAGAGATCGCCTGGCGCAACCGCTGGATCACCGACGCCCAGCTCGAGGCCCAGGCCACCCCGCTGGCCAAGAACGCCTACGGCCAGCACCTGCTGCGCCTGCTCCAGGACGGCTGATCGCCCCCCCAGGGTGAGGCGCGCGCATGTTCCTCCCGATCGGCGACGCCCCCAACCCGCGCGAGATCCCGTGGGTGACCTACACCCTGATCGCGCTCAACGTGGTGGTGTTCCTCGGGCTGTGGCCGACGAGCGCCCGCCGCCCGCGGCCCAACGATCCGCGGGCGCTGCGCTACCTGCAGACGATCGAGCGCACCCACGGCGCCGACTACGCGCTCCAGGCCGCGAGCCAGCTCACGGTCTACGACCTGATCGTGTTCGAGCACGGCTTCAAGCCGCGGGACCCCGAGCTCGCTGACCTGTTCAGCTCGATGTTCCTGCACGGCGGGCTGGCCCACCTCCTGGGGAACATGCTCTTCCTCTGGATCTTCGGCAACAACGTCGAGGCCCGCGCGGGGCCGGGGGTGTTCCTGCTCGGCTACCTGCTGACCGGGGTCGTCGCCGCGGCCGGCGACGCGCTGCTGCGCATGGGCTCTCCGCTCCCGGCGGTGGGCGCCTCGGGGGCGATCAGCGGCGTGCTCGGGGCCTACTACCTCCTGTTTCCGGGGAACGTGGTCCGCGTGGCGGTGCTCCTGTTCCCCTTCGTGCTCGACGTGTGGGAGCTGCGCGCGCGGATCGTGCTCGGGTTCTTCGTGCTCGTCCAGAACCTCCTCCCGGCCCTGATCACCGCCGCGGAGGGCGGCGTCTCCTACGGCGCGCACCTCGGCGGCTTCCTCGCCGGCCTGGGCCTGGCGTGGCTCGGCGCCAAGCTGCCCTCGCGCGCCCAGGACCCCTCCGCGCCGTCGCTGACGGCGTACGGCGCGCTGGCCCGGTCGGAGCTCGCGCGCCTCGAGCCGGCGGAGGTAGCGCGGCTGGCCGCCGCGGCGCCGCACCCGGAAGACGCGGTGTGGGTGTGGCGCCGCTACCTGAGCTCGGGCGCCGACCCGCGCCGCGAGTCCGCGGCGCTGCTGGGCCTGGGCCACGCGCTCGCGCGCGCGGGGCGCTCGCTCGAGGCCTACCAATACGCCCACGCCGCCTGGGACCAGGCGACCACCCTCGACTCGCGCCAGCGCGCCGCCGAGCTCATGACGCAGCTGCGGGGCTCGATCCGGGTGCCCCGCCGCTACCTGGGCTGAGCGCCGCGGGGCTCCGCGCGATTTCGCCCGCCTCTTCAATTCGAGAACTTCGTTCGGGGCCGAGCGCGCACGTCGTTCCGCGTTGAACCGCAGGCGAGAGCCCCCCGCATGCTCTAACCATCATGCTTCCAATCTTCTGTACTAAAGCATGACAGAGGAACGGGAGTTGCAATGGGGTGAGCGCCCAGGGTTGGAGAGAGTGTCTGGAGGTCCCATGGGCGCGTTCCTCGAGAGCCGGACCCTGCGGGTCGGCTCGGGTCGAGTCTCGAACGAAAACACGCACGCCAAGCGGATCGGCCGCTTCCAGCTCAAGCGCGAAGTCGCGCGCGGGGGCATGGGGATCGTGTTCGAGGCCTACGACTCCGACCTCGAGCAGGCCGTGGCGTTGAAGGTCTTGCACCCCTGGAGCGCGCCCGAAGACGAGGCCCGCTTCCGCCACGAAGCCCGCGTGATCGCGCGCCTGCGGCACCCCAACGTCGTCCGCGTCTACGCGCTGGGCCGCGACGCGGGGCGCTGGTACCTGGTGCTCGACTACGTCGACGGCGAGTCGCTCCGTGAGCGCCTCGAGCGCGACGGCCCCCTCGAGGGCCCCGACGCCGCGGCGATCCTCGAGCCGATCGCGCGCGCGGTGCACTACGCCCACTGCCGCGGCGTCGTGCACCGCGACCTCAAACCGGCCAACGTGCTCTTGCCGCGGCTCGGCGGACCCATGCTGGTCGACTTCGGGCTCGCCAAGGAGCTCGCCGCGACCTCGAGCCAGCCGATCACCCAGCACGGCGCGGTGCTGGGCACTCCGCCCTACATGGCCCCCGAGCAAGTGCTCGGCGGGCGCGAGCTCGACTCGCGCACCGACGTCTACGGCCTCGGCGCGACCCTCTACCGCATGCTCAGCGGACGGCACCCCTTCGACGGGACCATGCTCGAGGTCCTCGACGCCGTGATCAACCAGGAGCCCACCCCGCTCTCGAGCCTGGTCGAGGTCGACCCCCGCCTGGAGGCGATCTGCCAGCGCTGCATGGCCAAGGACCCCGGCGAGCGCTACCGGACCGCCGAGGAGGTCGCCCACGCGCTGGCGAGCTACGCCGCGGCGCCCCTGCCGCAGGTCTCCTGGGTCAGCTCGACCTTCGCCTGGCCCACCCGCGCGACCTTCTTCTACGGGCGAGGCCCCCAGGTCGTGCCTCGGGGCGTGCGCTTCGTCCGCCGCAACGCGCTGCTCCCCGCGGCCGCGGCCCTCGTCGCCGCCTGCGCCGTGCTGCCCCTGGGCGCCATGCTGGCCTCCCGCCCTGGCGACGAGCGCGCCCTCGGAGGGGGCGCTCAGAGCGCGCGGGTCGACGACCTCGGGCGGCGCGTCCTGCCGGGTCGCGCCCGGATCGAGCGGAGCGCGACGCAGGCCGCGGAGCGCGAGCCCGCGCCCAGCGACGCCCCCGAGGACGGGGACGCGGACCTCGCCGGGCGGCGGCTCCGCCAGACCGGCGAGCGCCAGGAGGTCGCCCCGCCCGAGCCTCCTGCGAGCGACGAAGCCGAGGCCTCCGGCGAGCCCGACGCCGTCCTCGACGGCGACCGCGAAGCCCGGCGGGCGCTCGCGCTCCTCGAGCTCGAGCCGCGGGTCGCGCTCGCGGCGGGTCGTGGAGGAGCGGCCGGGGTGCTCGTGAGCCTCGTCCGTGATCCCTCCGCGTCGTCGGTCGCGCCGGAGATCAGCGCCCGCGTCTTGCACGACGAAGACCCCTCGACGCGCGAAGCGCAGACCCTCGGGCCGCCCGCGGGCGAGGTGCCCCTGGACACGCTCGACGTGCCCCCGGACGCGGCGAGCGCCTACGCAGACCCGCAGGCGCAGCCCGACGTGGTGGCGCGCGCCCTCGAGTCCTTCGCCCAGGCGCCGCTGCCGGCGCCGGCGGTCCGGCCCTTCGACGAGCTGCTGACCCTGGACGGCCGCGGGCCGGCCTACCGCGCGGTGCACCTGCAGCAGTCGCTGGGGAGCGCGAGCTCGGCCCAGCTCGTGCCCTTCGGCGGCGTGGTGTTCTCGGCGCGGGGCCGCGAGATCGACTGGCTGCTCGCCGACGAGGTCCGCAGCGAAGCCGCGCTGCCCTACGACGTGGCGAGCGTCGCCGTGGTGGGGCCGAGCGCCTTCGTCGGCACCGCGGGGCCCGCGGGGAGCGAGGGCGGGAATGTTTACCGCCGCACCCTGGACGGGCGCTGGGTGCTGAGCTTCGACGGCGCCGGCGACCACGTGCTCGTCGCGAGCCTGGGGACGGAGCTCTACGCCTTGAGCTGGACGGCAGGGTCGGGGGCGGAGGTCTACCGCCTCGCGGTCTCGGCCCTCGTCGACCCCGCCGCGAGCTGGTCGAAGGTCGCGACCCTCGGCGCCGAGCGCCCGAGCCACGCGGTGGTCTACGGCGGCGCGCTGTGGGTCGTCTGCTCCCCCGAGCTCCCCGACGCGGAGCTGACGCTCTACACGGGCCGAGGCTCGGCCTGGGGTCAGGTCGAGGCCGACGAGCTGGGGAAGCCGAAGAAGGAGACCGTCGCGAGGGCGACGAAGCTCGTGCTCGCGGGCGGGAACCTGTTCCTGACCGTGGCCTACCTCGACGCCGAGACCGGGGTCCCCGACGGCGGCGAGCTGCTCGCCTGCGACCTGGGCGAGTCGAAGCTCGAGTTCGAGCGGCTCGGCAAGCGCCTGAAAGACGGCGACGTGCCCCTGAGCCTGGCCGTCCACGAGTCGACCGTCTACGTGGGCACGCTCAGCGGCCGCCTGCTGTATCTGGTCCCCGACCCCAAGCAGAAGAAGCCCGACGACTTCAAGCCCACCTTCGAGGAGGAGCTCGTCCCCAGCTCGCTCGGGATCCACAGCCTGCTCCCGCGCAACAACGGGGCGCTCATGCTCGGTCAGTTCGGCCCCGCGGCGACCGACGTCGTGCTCCGCGTGCGCGAGCCCTGAGCGGCCGAGCGCGCGGCTGGCTGCGGCTCAGCAGGCGGAGGCGGTCTTCTCCCCAGACCCCGCGGTGAGCTCGATCCGCGCGACGCCCTTCACGTTGGCGCAGCGGTCGCTGAGGCCCGGGATCAGCAGGCGAAACGGCCCGCCCTGCTCCTCGGGGAGCGGGGCGCCGTCCCGCGCGTAGAGCAAGAGCCCGCCGCGGGCCTCGTCGAGGCCGACGCTGGAGGTGAAGCTCCCGTCGGCGGTGCTCACCTGGACGTGGGTCGCGCCGGCCTGAGGCTGGGCGCGCTCGAGGAGCGCGCCCAGCTGCAGCGCGCGCCCTTGGCGGCCGGGCACGCGCTCGCTGACGTCGGCCACCTGCTGGGCCATGGGGAAGGCGCTGAGCTCGGCGAAGGCGAAGCCCTGGGGGGCGTCGACCAGCCCCGCGACGTGCACCGTGGGCGGCTCGGCCTTCTTGGCCTTGCGCCGCTCCAAGAACGCCTGCATGCGCAGGAGCTTCTCCTCGTCCTCGAAGAGCACCGCCTGGGCGGCCGACTCGAAGGCCTGCCCCGCGCTGAGGCTGAACTCGCCGCTGAAGTTGAGCGCCTGCTTGGCGAGGCGCACGGCGAGCGCGCTGTTCTTGCCGATCTCGGCGGCCAGCGCGCGCGCGGCGTCGAGCACCTCGTCGTCGGGCACGACCCGGTTGACGAGCCCGATCTGCAGCGCCTCGTCGGCCGAGACGATCCGCCCGGTGTAGATCAGCTCCCGGGCGCGCCCAAGGCCCACGAGCCGGGGGAGGCGGTAGGTCGCGCCCGCGCCGGGGAGGATCCCCAGCCCGACCTCCGGCTGCCCGAGCTTGGCGCTCACCCCGGCCACCCGCAGGTCGCAGGCCATGGCCAGCTCGCAGCCGCCGCCGAGGGCGAACCCGCGCACGGCGGCGATCGTGGGCGCGGGGAAGCGCTCGATCTCACCGAACAAGCTGGAGTTGATCCGGCGCAGGGCGTCGAGGCGCCCGCGGGCGCGGAGCTCGCCAATGTCGGCCCCGCCCACGAAGGCCTTGCCGCCGGCCCCGGCGAAGATCACGACCTGCGCCGACTCCGCGAGCTCGCCCAGGGCGCGCCGCACCTCGTCGACCATGTCCTGGTTCAGCGCGTTGCGCACCTCGGGGCGGTTGAAGGTGATCGTCGCCACCCCCACCGCGTCGCGCTCGACCAGGATCGTCTCGTAGCTCATGGGCTCCCTCCAGGCGCGCCGTCGCTCGGCGACCGGCCGCGCGCGCATACCAAGTGTCGCAGGCGTGGTGCTCCTCGGTGACCCCAAGCCGGGCCGACGCGTCGCCCTCAGTCGCGCGGGCGGAGGGCGTCGTAGCCCAGCTCGGCGGTGTCGATCCCGTGGCTGATCAAGAGCGGGAGCACCTCCCGCTGCCAGACCCGGCGCACGCGGATCACGTCGAGCTCGGGGTCCATGAAGAAGCCGTGCCCGATCCGCAGCGGGTGCCCGCGCTCGCTGAGCCGCAGGTTGAGCACGTCGAGCATGCGCGCGACCCACTCCAGCCCGGGCCGACACTCGGCCAGGAAGCGACGCAGCACGGCCGAGTCGGCCTCGAGCGGGGCCACCGGGAAGCGCGCCATGAGCGCGGGGTCGAAGGGGTAGTCGCGGGCGGTGGCCAGGACCTGCAGGTTCCGAGGCACGGAGAGGTCTTCGCCGCTGGCCAGGCGCACGGGGTTCCCGCGCTCGCTGAGCGCGCCGATCAGCTCGCCGAAGGCGGCGGCGCTGTCGCCGCGGTCGAGCTCGTCGACCAGGAGCACGAAGTTCAGCTCGCGCGAGGCCCGCGCGCGCTCGCAGAAGGTGCGCACGAGCCCCGGGGTCCCGCGGTCGTCGATCAGCGCGGCGTAGTTCAGGCCCGGGTGCGCGCGCAGGAAGAGCACCCGGTCGGTGTGTCCCGCGACGTGGATCGCGACCCGGCGCGCGACGTAGGTCTTTCCGGTGCACGGCGGCCCCACGAGCAGCAGCCGTCCGCGCTCGCGGATCGCGGCCAGCATGTCGTCGCAGAGCGCGGGCAAGAGGTGCAGGTCGCGCGCCAGGCGGTCGGCGTGCTCGGTCGGGGCGGGCGCCCCCTGATTGGCCTGGACCACCTCACCGCGAAACTCGGAGAGCATGGCCGCCGTGGCCAGCCGTGAGCTCTCGCTGGGGGTCGCGGGCTCGCTGCGTGGGGTCTCGAAGGGGAGCGGCTCGAAGTCGTCCTCGGTCGGGTCGTAGTTCGTGGCGCGGGGCGTGCGCGCGGGGGCGCGGGACGCTCGCTCGGCCTCGCGGGCCTCGCGCTCCTCGCGCTGGATCATGGCGGCGGTCTTGAAGCGTCCGGTGTCGGTCTTGGCCGACTCGCGCTCGCGCTCCTCGCGGTTGGCCTCCCACTGGCGGACGTCCTCCCGCGGGGGGCGCACGGTGCCCCCGGGGGGGGTGCGATCGGGGGGCAGCGCGTCCTCGAGGGACATGCCCGTGTCGCGCAGGGGCTTGCTGTCGACGATCCGGACGGTCTTCTTGGGGAGCTTGATGTCGCCCTTCTTCTTGCGCGAGCGCCCGTCGCTCGGCGGGTCGGACGCGTGGGTCGCAGCCCCGTGGCTCGGCTCGGAGCCCCCCTTCTTCTTGGCCCGCGCGATCTGCTGGAAGCGGTCGGAGGTCCGCTTGCCGCCCTTCTTCTCCGCCTGCTGCGGCGGAGCCGGGCGCTCGATCGCGGCCGCGCCCTTGGTGCCCGGGCGGTCGATCGCGGGGGCGGGGCCCTTGCCGCCCACGATCGAGGGCTGGCTCCCGCCGCCGCCCTTGGGCTGCCACATGCCCGACCCGCCGAGCTCGTCGGCGGCGCCCGCGGCCGGAGCCAGCTCGGCCCAGCGGTCGGCGTGGGCGTTCACGTAGTCGAGCACGTGCTCGACGGCCCACCCCGAGCGCATGCGCTTGGGCAGCTTGGGGATCGCGTCGACCACCGCGCGGGACACGCTGTAGAAGGTGGCGAAGCGCGGCTCCCAGTCGCGGTCCTTCGCCCGCGGCCCGAGGGCGCCCGAGCGAGCCAGGCTGCGGATCGCCTGGTCCGAGCTGAACTGGAACACGGGCTCCTCGCCCTTGCTCAAGCAGTGCCAGGCGAAGGTCAGGAAGTGGGTCGCGGGCCCGATCCCGAGCTGCTCGCGGCCGTCGCCGCGCGCGTCCAGGCCGGCCACGAACTCGCCGAAGGCGAGCAAGACCTGGATCCGCTCGGCGTCGTCGGAGCCGTCGGCGAGGTGCGAGCGAAACAGCGAGGCCAGGTCGACCTCGGGGATCCGCGGGGCCGCGTCGAGGAAGCGCTTGAGGAAGCGGCTCTCGTCGTCGTTGCGGAAGCCCCACAGGTTTCGCGGCGCTCCGCGGCTGGGCTCGTGGAGCAAGCCCAGGTGGTATTCGATCCGCTGCACCAGGCGCGCGAGGGTCTCGTCGGCGTCGCGAAACGCGAGGAGCGCGTCGCGCAGCTCGGGCAGCGCGCGGCTGCGCGCCTCGTCGAGCTCTCGCGCGGCGGCGAGGGCGTCTTCGTCGTCCAGGAACGCCGACGCGGCGGCTCTTATCGCTTCCACACGGTCCTCCCCGTCCCGCGGACGCCAGGCACTAGAAGGGTATGTCCGACGTGTACGAGGGGTCCGGCGGCGGCGCGACCGGCGGGGGCTCCGGCGGCACGACCGGGGCCACCGGCTTGGGCCGCG
>JAGQRJ010000206.1 GCA_020425635.1 Planctomycetota bacterium
CGTCGACGCCGGCGCCGCCGCGCCGCAGTGGAGCGCGGCGGCGATCCAAGCGCTCCCACCTTTGGCCGATCCGAGCTTCCCCGCCGCGCTCCACGCCCTCCAGGCCAGCACCCCTGGTGAGCGCGCTGCCCAGGCCCGGCTCCAGTCGGCCCGCGAGGGGCTCGAGGGCTGGGGCACCGCGAGCGACGCAGACCTCGCCACCTGGGCCGACGGGGCGAGCGACCTGCCCCTGC
This sequence comes from Planctomycetota bacterium, assembly GCA_020425635.1. GTDB lineage: Bacteria > Planctomycetota > J058 > J058 > J058 > JAGQRJ01. The sequence continues at coordinate 234 of JAGQRJ010000206.1, forward strand.
GAGCCCTCGGCCCGCTCGCCCTGCTCCGCCCGCCCACGGTCGCAGCCTTCCACCACGGCAGCCCGCTCCCGCCCCCCGCAGACACGAGCAAGCTCGACGACCACCTCGAGGATCAGGCGATCCAGGTCGCGTTCTGCGACCCAGCGGGCCGGCGCTACGTGACCGTCGGCCACCGAACGCTCAAGCTCTGGAGCTGGCCGGCGACGCTGGAGAAGTCCGTGGCGCTGCCCGCGAGCTGGACCTTGACCCAATGCCTCGTGGTCCAGCCCCAGGCCGAGCGGGTGTTCCTTGGCGGGCGGCAGGAGGTCCCCAAGCCCTTCGACCCGGGACGGATCGTGAGGAACGCGGCCCTCGCCAGCTACGCGCTCGGCAACGCCGAGGTCGAGCTCCACGAGGAGCTCAGCGGAGTCCTCCAGCGCGACCGCGTGCAGGCGCTGGCGCTGCACGACGACGTCCTCGTCTGCGGCACCAACAAGGGCTACCTGACGGTGTTCCACGCACGAAACACGCTGGAGCTCGTCGCGCGTGGAGAGCTCCCCGACAACGTCAACGCCCGCGGCCTGGCCTTCCTCGACGACCCGACGCACTTCTACGCCGCCAGCGGCGACGACAGCGACCCGCTCTACGGGCTCTATCGCTACCGGATCGAGCACGCGCTGTGCGAGCTCGACGCGACCGAGGTCGAGCTCGAGCACCCCCGACGGGACCTGCGGGTGTTCACCAGCCTCGCCTCGTGTCCGCCCTACGGGCTCTACGTGGGGCAGTCCGGCGAGGGCACGGTCGTCCGCTACGGCGCCGAGCAACGCAAGGACGTGTTCGTCGACCCACGCTGCGGACGGGCCCACGGGCGCAGCGCGGTCGCCCTCGCCGCTGCGCCCCAGCGCGGGTGGCTGGTCAGCGCGTCGGGCTGGGCCGAGTGGGAGGCCGACGACGCCGACGACGTGGTCCGCGGGGGGCGGCTCCCCGGGGAGCCAGCCACGCTCTGCGTGTGGGACCTCGAGACCTCCACGCTCCTCGGCCGCTTCGCGGGCCTGCACCCCCAGGACGGCTTCAGCTCGGTCGCGGTCACGCCCGACGGCTCGCGGGTGCTCGCCGGGACCGCCTGCGGCGACGTCCTCGGCTGGGCCCTCGAATAGCCCGCTACTTCTGCAGCGCCCCCGCGACCCCGCCCGTGGCGAGGGAGAGGTCGAAGGTGTGCTTGATCAAGGTCACGCCCAGCTTGCCCGCCTTGACCGTGATCGAGCTCTGCGAGACGCGCACCTCCTTGAGGTCCACCCGGAACGAGCTCGGCTCCTTGGAGACCTTGAGCCCCCGAATCGACCCCAGCACGCGCCCGTCGTCGCGGACCTCAGCGCGGATCGAGCTCCCGAGGTGGCAGTAGCCGAGGGCCGTGCCGTGCTCGTCGGTCATGCGGATTCGACGCGCGGCGGCGTAGCTCACCGAGACGCTGCGCCCCGCGACCTGCAGCCCGGTGCAACCGTCGAGGAGCTCCCCCACGAAGCCGGAGAGGCTCACGCCGGCCCCGGCGAGGACGCGCCGCAGCTGCGTGCCGCTGACGCTGTAGCTCGGCCGGAGGTCGGCCAACGCGCGGAACATGGAGGGCAGGTCCGCCCCCTTCCCGGTGAGCACCTCGACCAGCTCCTGGTCGGAGACCTTGGTGCTCGTCTGTGCGGAGGAGGGGTTCGCGCCGAGCAGCGCGAAGAGGACGACGAAGCCGAGGGTGAGCTTGGTGTGGTTCATGCCGAGCAGGTCGCGAACGCTGTGCCGCCTATCCCTGCCACGACTTAACGGGGGTGTCCGCCGCGAATCGCCTCGCTGGCGGATTTGCTCCCGAGGGCCGCCCGTTCCTGGGAAAGGCCGACCGCGCGCCGCGACGGAGTATGGTTGCGCACCATGAGCGCGATCCACCTCCAGGGCGTGAGCCGGACCTACGGCCAGGGCAGCACGGCCGTGCGCGCCCTGGCCGACGTCGACCTCGAGGTCGAGGCCGGGGCCTTCGTCATGGTCCGCGGGCGCTCGGGGTCCGGGAAGACGACCCTGCTCAACCTGCTCGCCGGGCTCGACTCGCCGACCGCCGGGAGCGTGCGCGTCGCAGGGCAGGAGCTCTCCAGGCTCGGCGATCGGGCGCTCTCGCGCTTTCGCAACCAGAGCGTGGGCTACGTGTTCCAGGCCTTCTACCTCGAGAGCGGACGCAGCGCCTGGGAGAACGCCGCGCTGCCCCTCGTCTTCGCGGGCGTCCCCGCCGCCGAGCGCCGCCGCCGCGCCGGCGAACTGCTCGAGCAGGTCGGCCTCGGCGACAAACTCGACGCCCCCGCGAGCAACCTCTCGGCCGGACAACGCCAGCGCGTGGCCCTCGCCCGCGCGCTGATCAACCGCCCCAGCCTGCTGCTCGCCGACGAGCCCACCGCCAACCTCGACTCGCGCACGAGCGACGGGATCCTGCAGCTGATCGGCGAACTCCATGAGCGGTCGGGGGTCACGGTGGTGATCGTGACCCACGATCACGCCCTCGACGGGATCGGGACCCGCGACCTGACCGTCGAAGACGGGCGCGTGCGCGAGGCGGAGCGCGCGCCGTGATCGCCTGGCACCTGATCCGCGTCGCCCTCGAGAACCTACTCCTGCGCCGAGGGCGCACCGCGTTCCTCGTGCTCGGCGTGGCGGTCGGCGTGGCCAGCCTGGCCTTCCTGCTCGCGGTCTACCGCGGCCTCGACGGACTGGTGCGGAGCAACCTGGCCGCGCACCGCGCGGTCATGGCCCAGCGCGCGGTCCTCACCCAGAACCAGGAGGCGCTCGTCGGCACCCTGCCCCTGGCCCGGCTCGTCGTCCGCGCCAAGGCGGGGAGCGTGGCCGAGGCCGACCTGACGCGCTGGCTCGACTACGCCGGCGTGGTGCGCGCCGAGCCGATCGCGTTCCTGTTTCCGGTGATCCTCGGCGCGACGCCCGTGGCCCTGGAGATCCCGGGCGTCCCCGAGAACGAGCTGCGCCGCGAGGCGAAGTTCCCGACCACGCTCTACGGCGTGCCCGCCGACTACGTGACCCCCGAGGAGCTGCTGCCGGGCATGCACTTCACCCCGGTAGACGGCGAGGCTCCCGACCCCGAGGGCCGGGTCCCGGTGCTCCTGCCGGGCGCGTTCCTCGAGTTCCTCGCTTCGCTGCGGAGCGACGCCATGGTCGAGCGCAGCTCCGAGGTGATCTACTCCCGCCTCGAGCGCCGCATGCAGAAGCGCCCCAAGGAGCGCGAGGACCTCATGCGCCGCCTCGGCCAGCTGCCCGGGGTGACCACGATCACCGACGCCGTGATCAAGAAGGTGATTCGCGAGGGCATGCGCAAGTTCCTCGAGCAGCTCACCCCCGAGAGCCTGCCCGAGAACTTCGAGCTCGCGCTCTATCCGGGGCTCGAGGAGGGATCTCAGCGAATCCCCCTCGAGGTCGTGGGCTTCTCCAAGCGGATCTCGAGCCAGGGGATCGCGGTCTCGATCGACCACCTGCGCGCCTGGAACCAAAGCTTTCACGCCGAGACCAGCGGGGCCCTGAGCAGCCTGTTCTCGGCCGAGCCCGAGACCGCCTACGCCGAGGTCGTGCTCCACACCACCGGGTTCCAGGCCAGCACGCGCCTGCGCGCCCGCCTGCGGGCCGAGGGGTTCAGCGTCGACTCGAGCCTCGACGAGGCCCTGCGCGTCGAGGCCGAGCTCGCCGCGCTCAGCGAGGAGGCCGCGAAGATCGCCGCCGAGGCGTCGCGCGTCGACGACCTCTCGGCCGCCCTCGGCCGCGGGGCCGCGATCGTCTCCGCGCTCTTGTTCCTCCTCGCGGGGACCGTGATCGTCAACGGGCTGACCCTCTCGGTCCTCGAGCAGCAGCGCCGAATCGGGATCTTCCGGGCCGTGGGCGCCACCCGCCTCGCGGTGCTCGGGATCTTCCTGTTCGAGGCCGCCGTCGTCGGCGCGCTCGGCGCCGCCCTGGGCCTGACGCTGGCCCTCGGCTCCCTCCGGGTCGCCGCGCCCTACCTCGCGCAGGGGCTCGCCCCGGCCACGGCGCACGACCCCGCGACCCTGTTCGCCCTCGGCCCTGGCACCCTGCTGACCGTGTTCGCCCTGGGCACCGGGGTCAGCCTGCTCGCGGGCCTGCTCCCCGCGCTTCGCGCCGCCTCGGTCCAACCCGTCGACGTGCTCAAGCACTAGCCCGCGCTTTTCAGGGGGCCTCTCCGAGGCCCCCTCGCCCTCGCAAGTGAATTGCTCGGCTCACCCCCAACGGGCCGCAGGCGCTGGCCTTCTGGGTTCGATCTCGGTCCGGGGTCGGGAAGATGCGACGCGGGGAAGCGCGACGGCGGACTCGGTCGGGAGCCGGAAGTCTCGGTCTCGGTCTCGGTCTCGACGTGTTTTCAGGGGGCCTCTCCGAGGCCCCCTCGCCCTCGCAGCTAAGCTGCGAGGGCTCAC
>JAGQRJ010000207.1 GCA_020425635.1 Planctomycetota bacterium
CACCGCGGCGAGGACCCGCAATTCGCCTTGAGCGCGCCCCGCGAGCCGGTAGGATTCGCCCCACGGAGAGTTTATGGCCGATTCCGGAACCCGCCTGGCGCCGCGTCGCCGCCCAACCCGAGTGGTCCACGTCGGCGACGTCGCCGTCGGCGGCGAGCACCCGATTCGGGTGCAGTCCATGACCACGACCTTCACCTACGACGTGCCGGGCACCCTCGAACAGATCGAGCGCCTGGTCGCGGCTGGCTGCGAGATCGTGCGCGTGACCGTCCCGAGCCTCAAGGACGCCCAGGCACTGCCAGAGATCCGCGCGGGCATGGCCGCGCGCGGGCTCCACGTCCCCCTCGTCGCAGACATTCACTTCTCGCCCAAGCTGGCCATGCTCGCGGTCGAGCACGTGGAGAAGGTCCGGGTCAACCCTGGCAACTTCACCGACACCAAGCGCTTCGCCCAGCGCGAATACACCGACGCGGAGTACGCCCAGGAGCTCGAACGGATCGAGGCGAAGTTCACCCCGCTGGTGCTCCGCGCGAAGGAGCGCGGGATCTCCATGCGGATCGGGACCAACCACGGCTCCCTCTCCGATCGGATCGTGAACCGCTACGGCGACAGCCCCCAGGGCATGGTCGAGAGCGCGCTGGAGTTCGTGCGGATCTGCCGCAAGCACGACTACCACGCCCTGATCATCTCCATGAAGGCCTCCAACACCCGCGTCATGACCGAGGCCTACCGCCTGCTCGCCGCCCAAATGGACGCCGAGGGCATGGACTACCCCTTCCACCTGGGCGTGACCGAGGCCGGCGACGGCGACCCCGCGCGGATCAAGTCCGCGATCGGGATCGGCGGGCTCTTGCAGGACGGGATCGGCGACACGATCCGGGTCAGCCTGACCGAAGACCCCGCCGCCGAGGTCCCCGTGGGCTTCGCGATCGCGCGCCGCGGCGGCCCGGGCCTCGCCGCCCCCGCGCTGGAGGGCAGCGACCCGACCCACCCGACCGACTACGCGCGTCGCGCCACCCGCCGGATCGAACAAGGCTGCGCGGCCGCGGCCATGGGCGACCAGCAAGACGTGCGCGTCGAGGCCCACCTCGGGCGCGCGAACCACGTGACCGCCGCGCAGCTCGCGGCCCTCGGCGGCGAGGCTGCGGGAGAGCGTCGCCTGGAGGTCGCCCGGATCGAGGTCAGCGACGCCGCCGACATAGCCGCCCTCGCCGCCCTGCGCGAGGCCGCGAGCGAGGCGAACCTCGCCCTCGACGCCTGGACCGCGCCCGCGGTGTGGCGCAACGCCGAGCGCCTGAGCCGGCTGCTGGCGATCGCGGACCGCCTCACCCCGCGGGAGGCGACCCTCGAGGACGTCCCGGGCCTGGCCCAGACGATCGCGACCCACGAGGACACGGCGCTCCTGCTGGAAGGCCACGACCCGGCCGCCCTCGCCGAGCAAGGCGCGGCCGCGGTCGAGCACCTCGAGCACGTCGCGCTGAGCCTGCTGCCCACCGAGGCTCCGCTCACCCACCCCGCGTGGGTGCGCGCGCTGGTGGCCGAGCTCGCCGCCCGCGGCCTCGACCTGCCGCTGGTCGTGGTCGCCTCGGACCCCGACGACGACGAGGCCGAGCAGAGCCTGGTCGACGCGGCGACCTCCGCCGGGGCGCTCCTGGTCGACGGGATCGGAGACGCGCTGCGGATCGAGAGCCCCACGCCCGCGCGCTCGATCGACGTCGGCTACGGGATCCTGCAGGGCGCGCGCCGACGGACCACCGAGACCGAGTACATCTCCTGCCCGGGCTGCGGGCGGACCCTGTTCGAGCTCGAACCCGTGACCCAGAAGATCAAGGAGCGCACCGCCCACCTCAAGGGCCTGAAGGTCGCGGTCATGGGCTGCATCGTCAACGGCCCGGGCGAAATGGCCGACGCCGACTTCGGCTACGTCGGCTGGAAGCCCGGCAAGGTCAACCTCTACGTGGGCAAGGAGTGCGTCGTGCGCGAGGTCCCCGAAGACGAGGCCCCCGACCGCCTGGTGCAGCTGATCAAGGACCATGGCCGCTGGATCGAGCCCGGCCGCGCGACCCCGCTCCCGGTTCTGTAGTGCACACCGCCGCCCTGATCGTGGCTGGCCTCGTCGCGGCGCTGCACGTGTGGTTCGCGATCCTCGAGGGCGTGCTGTTCACGAAGCCCCTCGGCCTGAAGACCTTCAAGATCAGCGCCGAGGACGCCGAGACCTGCAAGGTGTTTGCCCAAAACCAGGGCCTCTACAACCTGTTCCTCAGCGCCGGTCTGGTGTGGAGCTTCGTCGCCGAACCCGGCCTCGCGTTTCAGCTGCAGCTGTTCTTCCTCGGCTGCGTGATCGTCGCCGGGGTCGTAGGCGGAGTCACCGCGTCTAAGGGGATCCTGTTCGTGCAGGCGCTCCCCGCCGCGATCGCCCTGGTCCTGGTCCTCGGCGCCGGCGCCAGCGCCTGACCCGACTCCCGCGCGCTCACCCGCGCGCGGACGACGCGAACAGCAGCGGGTTCACCCCCGCCGCCAGAGCGAGGCCAAGACCCCCGGGGCGACGAACTCCAAGGCCCCCTTCAGCAAGAGCAGCGCGGGCAGCAGCAGGAGCAACGCATAGACCACCAGGTCCCAGCTGAAGGCACCGTGGAGGGCGGCGACGACGCCCGGGATCACGACCCGCAGCAGCACCACGGCGAGGTAGCCTCCAGCTCCCAGGCTCACCGTCGCGAAGAACATCTGCCTCGTGCGGTCCACGGCGGAGGGCGGCAGGTCCTTGCCTTCGCCGAGGTCGCGCAGCTCGCTGGTCGGGGTCGCGTAGGGGTCGCTCACCCCTCCAGCCTAGCGGGCGAAGGAGGTCGCGAGGAGGGGCGGCTCCTCAGATCACGTTGTGCTCGGCGACCAGCTCCGCGCCGCTCGCGAAGCGCTCGATCGAGAGCGAGGAGACGTCGATCGTCTGCGGTCCGCCGTCGAGCACCCACTCGGCCATGAGCAGCCCGGTCGCGGGGGCGTGCATGAAGCCGTGCCCCGAGAACCCGCCCGCCGAGAGGAAGCCTGCGACCCCAGGGACCGGCCCGAGCACCGGGAGGTGATCGGGGGTCGTCGAGTAGTGACCGGCCCAGCCGCGGCTGATCTCGGCCTGCTCCAGGCAGGGGATCCGCGCCATGGCTGCCTCGATCACCTCGGGCAGCCAGTCGTCGTCGAGGAGGTTGTTGAACCCGGTCGGCTCGGCGGGGTTCGCGAGCCCCAACATGAGCCCGCCGCTCTCGCTGCGCGTGTAGAAGCCGGTCTCCATGTCGATCGTGAGCGGGATCTTCTGCTTGATCGGCTCGAAGGGCTCGGTGTTCCACAGGCAGCGCCGCACCGGGAAGGCGGGGATCTCGATCCCCGCGAGCAGCCCCACCTCGCGCAGCCAGGGTCCGGCGCAGTCGATCACCCACTGACAGGAGATCTGACTGCCTGAGTCGAGGGTCACCCCGCGCACCTTGCCGCCCTCGACCTGGATCCCGGTCACCGGCGTGGCGAAGCGGTAGTGCACGTCGGGGCAGCGCTTGACCGCCTGGTAGAAGCCCATCGTCGCCTCGTAGGGGTCGGCGTAGCCGTCGGTGCCGCAGAAGGTGCCGAGCACGAGGTCGTCGGTCTTGAGGAACGACCAGCGCTCGGCGATCTGCGCCGGGGTCAGGATCTCGACGGGCACGCCGAGGGAGGTCTGGAGCGCGACGTTCTCGCGGACCCGCGCGGCGGTGGCCTCCTGGGCGGTGACGAACAGGTAGCCCTCCTGCTCGAAGTCGAACACGCAGCCGAGCTCCTCGGCCATGCGCTCGTAGAAGTCGACCGAGTAGCGGGAGAGGCGAATGTTGACCTCGGTGGTGAACTGCTGGCGGATCCCCCCGGCGCTGAGCGGGGTGGAGCCGGTGCAGGGGGCCTTCTCCTTCTCGAGGACCAGGACCTTGAGCCCCGTGTTGCGCTGAGCGAGGTGATACGCGACCGACGTCCCGATCACCCCTGCGCCGACCACCACGACGTCTGCGGTCTCCACCTGGCACCTCCAGCACGGCATTCTAGCCAGGGAGCGGGAGGCAAAGGATCGGGAGCGGCGCCCAGCGGCCCAGAGCCCCCGCGTGGGAACCGGAATCCAGCCTTGACGCCCCCCGGACCGGCCCTTATCCTTCGCAGAAGTCCGGCCCCATCGTCTAGTCAGGTCCAGGACGGAAGCCTCTCAAGCTTCAAACAGGGGTTCAAATCCCCTTGGGGTCAACCGAAGAAGGCAGCTCTTTGAGCTGCCTTCTTCCATGTCAGGAGGGTCCCGCGTGGGCGTCCGATCCCGAGAACGTCACGCGCGCCGCGCGTGGATCGTGCCCTGGATCATGCCCGCGCTGCGGACGCTCACTCGACGCGTACAGCGTCAGTCGCTCCCCGACGCCTACCGCCTCGGCTGCCAACTCGGAGCCTGGTTCGAGCGCTTGAAGCCCGGGCGCGAGATCGTGCGCCGCAACCTGGAGGTCGCGGTCGGGCGTCCCCTCACCCGCCTCGAGCGCCGCGACTTCGAGCACCGCTATTATCGCCACCTGGGGCTCTGCCTCGTCGAGCTGCTTCGGCTGCCCAACGTGACGCCCGCGACCTTCAGCCGCTACTTCGAACCCGGCGACGAGGCGCGCGTCCGCGAGGTCTACGACGAGGGCCAGGGCTTGATCTGCGTGGTCGGACACAGCGGACAGTGGGAGATGGCGGGCCACCTCGCCGGGGTGCTCGGGTTCACGATCACCACCAGCGCCAAGTTCTCGGGCTACCCCCTGCTCGACGACTACATGCTCGGCCTGCGCACGAGCCTCGGCCAGCGGCTGATCCCAGCCAAGGGCAGCATGTGGGCGCTGAAGAAGGCCCTCGGCCGCGGCGAGGCGGTGGGGATCAACGCCGATCAAGAGGCGCGAAACAACCCGGTGTTCGCCCCCTTCTTCGGCGTGCAAGCGGCCAGCGTCTCCAGCCCAGCCCAGCTGCAGACCCGCACCAAGAGCCCGATCGCGGTGGTCGCGGTGCACCGCGTGGGCGCCTTCCGCTACCGCACGACGCTGCTCGACCTGATCCGCCACGAGCCCTCCGGCGACCGCGAGGCCGACGTGCAGCGGATCACCGCGCGTGTGAACCTGGCCCTCGAGGACTCGATCCGGATCTACCCCGAGCAGTGGCTCTGGAGCCACCGCCGCTGGCGCCGCCGGCCCGTCGACGAACCGCCCGAGCGCCGCTTCGAGCGCGTCACCGACTCCGCCCCCCTCGACCTCGTCGGCAGCGGACGTCCGCCCCAAGAGGCCTGGGTCACCCACGAGCGCGAGGACGCGACCCTCGAGCGCGCCGAGGGACCGCTGCCGGAAGAGCTGCGCGCGTAGCGAGCCAAAGGGGGCGAGGCCGTCAGGTCTTGCCCGACGGCCCCGCGCCACGATCCACGCGCTGCATGCGCCACTCCTCTCTGCTTTCGGAACACGGGCGAGCCTGGGCGCGGGGGGAAGCGCCCCCGCGCCCGGCTCCTCAGCCCTTTACACAGACCACCTGCCGCAAGGTGTGGACGACGTCGACCAGGTCGCGCTGGGCTTCCATGACGGCGTCGATCGACTTGTAGGCGGCCGGCGTCTCGTCGATCACGCCTTCGTCCTTGCGACACTCGATCCCCTGGGTGGCCGCGACGTGGTCCTCCACGCTGAAGCGCTGCCGCGCCGCCGTGCGCGACATGGCGCGTCCCGCGCCGTGGCTGCAGCTGTGGAACGCGTCGTCGTTGCCCTTTCCGCGCACGATGTAGCTCTTGGCTCCCATGCTGCCCGGAATGATCCCCAGGTCTCCCTCGCGCGCCCGCACGGCGCCCTTGCGGGTCACCCATACGTCGGCGCCGAAGTGGTGCTCCTTGGCGACGTAGTTGTGGTGGCAGTTGACCGCCTCCACCGACGCCTCGAAGGGCGGGATCGAGTCCGCGCCACGGACGGCCTCGATCACGGCCTCCAACATGAGCTGGCGGTTCAGCGCCGCGAAGCGCTGGGCCCACTCCACCGCCTGCACGTAGGCGGCGAAGTGCTCCGTCCCCTCCGGGAAGTAGGCCAGGTCGTCGTCGGGCAGGTTCACGAACCAGGTCCGCATGTCCTCCCGCGCGAGCTCGATGAACCGGCGCCCGATCCGGTTGCCGACGCCCCGCGACCCGCTGTGCAGCATGAACCACACCCGATCCTCCTCGTCGAGGCAGACCTCGATGAAGTGGTTCCCGCTGCCGAGGGTTCCGAGGTGCCGCGCCGGGTCCTTGCCCTTGGCGACCTGCGGCTCCCGCGCGCAGAGCTCGGCGTAGCCGTCGGCGAGCGACGCCCAGCCCGCGGCCACGCGGGCCGGCAGCGAGTGCCACGAGCCGCGGTCGTTCTTGCCGCCCTTGTCGGTGAAGCCGTGGGGCACGGCCTGCTCGATCCGCTCCCGCACGTCGCGCAGCGAGTCCGGGAGGTCGGCGGCGGTCAAGCTCGTGCGGCTGGCGATCATGCCGCAGCCAATGTCGACGCCGACCGCCGCCGGGACGATCGCGCGGTGGGTCGGGATCACGGAGCCGACGGTCGCGCCGTAGCCCCAGTGCACGTCCGGCATGACGGCGACCCACTTGTGCACGAAGGGCAAGCGCGCCACGTTCTCGAGCTGCTGGCGGGCCGCGTCTTCGAGCGGGACCCCGCGGATCCAGGCCTTCACGAGGCCCGCGCCGGTGTTGATCACGTCGTAGTGGGTCATGGGCATCCGCTCCTTCTGCCAGCTCACCCGAGCCAGTCGAGAGACACTCTGCAAGCATGAGGCCAGCAAGCAGGACCTGCAAATAAAGACTTACACACACCCAGTCGATCTAGACGGATCGATACGATACACTTGGATCGTGACGCGCCCGACGGTCGTGATCGGCTTCCTCGGCTCGACCCTCGACAAGGGCTCGAAGCCCAAGCGCTGGGAGCGCTGGCGCCCAACGATCGACCTCTGCCGCCAACCCGAGCTCCCGATCGCGCGGCTCGAGCTGCTCCACTTCCCCGGGCACACGGCCCTCGTCGAGCAGGTCGCGAGCGACCTGGCCGAGGTCGCCCCAGAGACCGAGGTCCGCCCGACGGCCATGCGGATCAAGAACGCCTGGGACTTCGAGGAGGTGTTCGCGGCGCTGCACGACTACGCCCTCGGCTACCCCTTCCGCCCCGAGGACGAGGACTACCTGATCCACGTCACGACCGGCTCGCACGTGATCCAGATCTGCCTGTTCTTGCTCACCGAGTCGCGACACTTCCCCGGGAAGCTGATCCAGGGGAGCCCCGCGCGCGGCCAGCCCAAGGGGAGCGTGGGTCGGGTGTCGGTGATCGACCTCGACCTCGGCCGCTACGACCGCCTCGCCCAGCGCTTCGCCGCCCAGCGAGCGCGCAAGCTCTCGCTGCTCAAGGGCGGGATCCCGACCCGCAACGCGGGCTACAACCGCTTGATCGCCGAGCTCGAGCAGGTCGCCACCGCCTCGACCGCCCCGATCCTGTTCTGCGGCCCGACCGGCGCGGGGAAGTCGAACCTCGCCCGCCGGGTCTACGCGCTGCGCCAGGCGGCGCACCACGTCCGCGGGCGCCTGGTGGAGGTCAACTGCGCCACCCTCCGCGGCGACGCGGCCATGTCGACCCTGTTCGGACACGTGAAGGGCGCGTTCACCGGCGCGGCCCGCGACCGCCCGGGACTGCTGCGCGCAGCGCACCAGGGGGTGCTCTTCCTCGACGAGGTCGGCGAGCTCGGCCTCGACGAGCAGGCCATGCTCCTGCGCGCGCTCGAGGAGAAGCGCTTCCTCCCGCTCGGCGCCGACGTCGAGGTCGAGAGCGACTTTCAGCTGCTCGCGGGGACCAACCGCGACCTGGAGCAGGCCGTGCGCGAGGGCCGCTTTCGCGAAGACCTGCTCGCGCGGATCGACCTCTGGACCTTCCGCTTGCCCTCGCTGCGCGAGCGCCCCGAGGACCTCGAGCCCAACCTCGACCACGAGCTCGAGCAGACCGCGCGGCGCACCGGGCAGCGGGTGACCTTCAACCGCGAGGCCCGCGAGGCCTTCCTCGCCTTCGCCGCGCGCTACCCCTGGCCGCGCAACTTCCGCGACCTCTCGGCCTGCGTGACCCGGCTCGCGACCCTCGCGCCCGGCGGGCGGATCACGCGCGCCGGGGTCGAGGCCGAGGTCGCCCGGCTCGAGGGCGGCGGCCACGTCGCGGGAGCCGCCGAGGGCGTCCTCGAGGAGGTCCTGCGGCCGGCCCAGCTCGCCGAGCTCGACCGCTTCGACCGGGTGCAGCTCGAGGAGGTCGCGCGCGTGTGTCGCGCGTCGACCTCGCTGGCCGCCGCCGGACGCACCCTGTTCCAGGCCTCCCACCGTCGGCGCAGCACGCGCAACGACGGCGACCGCCTGCGGAAGTACCTCGCCAAGTACGGCCTGACCTTCAGCGAGCTCGCGCGAGCGCGGCCTGCGCCGGATTGAGCCGGGCTAGCCCGCAAAGCGCACCACGAAGTGGTGAGTTTGCGGGCTAGTCCTCGAACTCGACGCTCTCGAGGATCTGGTGCAGGGCCTGCTTGAGCTTGGCCTCGCGCACCCCGAGGGCCGTGGTCGTGATCACGACCTGATCTTGCTCGCGAGGGAAGATCCAGCACTCGAACTCGAGCTTGTCGAGGTTCATGACCCCGGTGAAGGTGCACTTGAGCACGGGCCGCCCTGCTGCCTCGCCCTTCACGATCGTGTCGAGGGTCATGTCGGGGAGCGCCGCGAGCTGCTCGGCGTTGGCCTTCACGTGCGCGTCGAGGTCGGTCCCCAGCGGGTTGGGCTGAACCTGGACGTTGACGTTGTCGCGGAAGCGTGAGCCCGAGCGCGGCGGGAAGGCGAGGTAGGTCACGCCGCTCTGCTGGGTCGTCCAGCCCACGGGGAGACGCAGCACGAGCTTCCCCGCGGGGATCACCCAGCGGTCGCCGACGCGCCGGGCCTCGGCGTCGGCCTCGCGCTGGGCCAGCTCACGCTCGGCCTCGCGCGTCGAGGCGACGTCGGCCTCGACCTGGGGCACCTCGGGGGGCGCGGCGAGCTGCCCGCGGACGGCCTCGGCGACGCCTGGGCCGTTGCTCCACACCAGGTCGACCCAGCGCCCCGCGCGCCGCGCGCGCCCCTTGGCTGGGATCGCCTGGAGGAACTGCTGCGCGTCGAGCTCGCTGTCCCAGAGGGTGCGCCACACCACGAGCATGACCCGCGCCTCGTTGCGCAGCACCTGGAGGCAGTCGCCCTCCCAGCCACAGGTCGCGAGCCCCGCTCGCTCGACCCCCAGCTTGCGCAAGTACATGTAGGTCTGCAGCTCACCCACCACGTCCCGGTGCAGCTCGACCCAGCCCGCGAGCGCCTGCGGCGGGACCTCCGTCGGGGTGTCGGCGCCGAGCTTCGCCGGGTGAATCAGCTGCTCGGTCGAGCCTGGCGGAGCCTTGACCAAGGCCTGCACCGCCTCCCAGCCGCCGCGCTTGTATTCCCGCAGGAGCGCCCGCCGCCCGAGGTCGTAGACCACGCTCCCGACTCCCGAGAGTTCCTCCTCCAGGGCGGCGCCCTGGGCGAGCTGCGCCTCCTGCACCGCGTCGAGGTCGCGCTGCTTGCGCGCCAGGAGCAGCTTCATGGCGATCAGCTCGCACTCCCCTTCCATGAGCGCGTGGGCGGCGTGCACGCGGTCGGTCCAGCGCGGCTCGCTCTGCACGAGCGCCTCCAGCCCGCCCGGCCGCTGGGCCTGATACGCGTGGGCGAGCTCATGCGCGATCAGCGCCTCGCGGGCCCCCATGCTCTCGACGGCGGCGTTGAGCGCACTGCGCGGGAACACGAGCGCGTTGCGGTCCCACTGGTAGTAGGCGGCGATCGACTGCAGCGCGCCCTTGACCGCCACCAGGCGCGCCTCCGAGGCGGAGAGCTGGACGTCCTCGTCCACCAGCGCGCTCAGCAGGCCGGCCACCCCGGTGAAGTGGCTTGGGCGAAAGAACAGGTCCTGCTGACGGTTCACGTCCTCTTCGCAGGCGTGCGGCGCGAGGACCTCGATCGCGAGCTTCTCCCCGTCGACGGCGAAGCCGAGCTCACCCAGCTCCGTGATCAGCTTCCGCGCGAGGAGCTCGTGCTCGCTGGCCACCGGCTGCGCCCAGCCCAGGCTAGCCCCCGCCACGAACGCCCCGACTGCGATCCACACGCGCATGCGGCCCTCCCCCAGCCAGTATACGTCGGGGCTTCGCGAGGGAGCGCGGCGCGCGGGTGCTCTATACTGCTGCGAGCAGGAGGCCGTGCATGGCCAAGAAGCCCGCCAGGGAGTTCCCGGTCGAGGTCGAGCCGGTGGGGAACCTCGCCGACATCGAGCAGCGCGACTTCGACTTCCAGAGCCCCTTCGAGCCTACGGGTCACCAGCCCCAGGCGATCGCGGGACTGTGCGAGATCCTGAACGCGGGGCACCCCGCCGGCACGCTGCTCGGCGTCACCGGGTCGGGCAAGACCTACACCATGGCCAGCGTGATCGCGCGCCTCAACCGGCCGACGCTGATCCTGGCCCACAACAAGACCCTCGCCACCCAGCTGTTCCAGGAGCTGCGCGAGTTCTTCCCCAACAACGCGGTGGAATACTTCGTCAGCTACTACGACTACTACCAGCCCGAAGCCTACATTCCCTCGAGCGACGTGTTCATCGAGAAGGACGCCACGATCAACGAGCGCCTCGACAAGCTGCGCCACCGCGCGACGCGCAGCCTCCTGACCCGCTCGGACGTGATCATCGTCAGCTCCGTGAGCTGCATCTACGGCCTCGGCTCCCCCGAGTCCTACTACGGCATGAAGCTCAGCCTCGAGGTCGGCGAGCAGCGCGAGCGCGACGAGATCCTGCGCGCGCTGACCGGGATCCAGTACAAGCGCAACGAGACGGACTTCTTCCGCGGCACCTTCCGCGTGCGCGGCGACGTGATCGACGTGCTCCCGGCCCACGAGGACGCGCGCGCGCTGCGGATCGAGCTCTTCGGCGACGAGGTCGAGCGCCTGACCGAGATCGACCCGCTGACGGGCGAGGTCCTCGGCGAGCTGCCCAAGGCCGAGGTCTACCCCAAGAGCCACTACGTGACCCCCGAGGCCATGCTCAAACAGTCGCTGGTCACGATCGAGGCCGAGCTCGAGCCGCGCCTCGAGGCCTTGCGCCAGCAGGGCAAGCTGCTCGAAGCCCAACGCCTCGAGCAGCGCACGCGCTACGACCTCGAGCTCCTGCGCGAGGTCGGGGTCTGCAACGGGATCGAGAACTACTCCCGGCACCTCACCGGGCGCGAGCCGGGGGAGGCCCCGCCGACCCTGCTCGACTACCTGCCCAAGAACGCGCTGCTCGTGATCGACGAGAGCCACCAGTCGATCCCGCAGGTCGTGGGCATGTATCGCGGCGACCGCTCGCGCAAGGAGACCCTCGTCGACTACGGCTTCCGCCTGCCCAGCGCCTTGGACAACCGCCCGCTGCGCTTCGACGAGTTCGAGGCCCTCGGGCTGCAGCGCCTGTTCGTGAGCGCGACCCCGGGGGACTACGAGCTCGAGCAGTCGGAGGGCCGGATCGTCGAGCAGATCGTGCGCCCCACCGGGCTCCTCGACCCCGAGATCGAGATCCGCCCGACCCGCGGGCAGGTCCACGACCTCAAGGCCGAGGTCGAGGCCGCCGCCGCCAAGGGGGGCCGGGTGCTGGTCACCGCGCTGACCAAGCGCATGGCCGAGGACCTCACCGACTTCCTGCTCGAGGAGGGCCTGCGCGCGAAGTACATGCACTCGGACATCGACACGATCGAGCGCTCGGAGATCATCGCCGCCCTGCGCGCGGGCGAGTTCGACGTGCTGGTCGGGATCAACCTCCTGCGCGAGGGGCTCGACCTCCCCGAGGTCGTGCTCGTGGGCGTGCTCGACGCCGACAAGGAGGGCTTCCTCCGCAACCGCACCGCGCTGATCCAGACCTGCGGGCGGGCCGCGCGAAACCTGGAGGGGCGGGTGATCTTCTACGCCGACACGATCACCGACTCGATCCAGGCCTGCCTCGACGAGACCAAGCGCCGACGCGCGATCCAGGCGGCCTACAACGAGGAGCACGGGATCACCCCGCGCTCGATCGTGAAGAGCACCCGCGGCGGGCTCTCGAGCCTGTTCGCCGACGACTTCGTGGACACCGTCGCCGCCGGCAAGCGGGTCGCGGCGGCGGCGAACGCCGACAAGACGATCGCAATCCTGCACAAGGAAATGCTCGCGGCCGCCGACGCCATGGACTTCGAGCGCGCCGCGCAGCTGCGCGACGAGATCTTCGAGCTCGAGAACACGGCCCTCGGGCTCGGCGGCGCCGAGCACTCGGCCGCGTCCAAGCCCAAGCCCCGCCGCCGCCGCCGCTAGCCCGCAAGCTCACCACGTCGTGGTGAGCTCGAGGGCCTAGCTCTGCGCTGGCTCGTCCGGCGGGGACTCGCCCCCGCCCTCGGGCAAGGGGCGCGCGTCGGGCGCGGAGTCTTCGGTGAGCACGTCGAACTCGTCGAGCGAGGCGTCGGGGGGCAGGGTGTGCTGCATGCGCAGCTGGGCCTCGAGGATCCCGATCTTCTGCCCGAGGTTCTTGATCTGCTCGGTCATGCGCGAGAGGCGCACGGAGAACTGCAGGCAGAGCAGGGTCACCGCGACGAAACCGAGGAAGAAGATCGCGGCCGGGGGGTTCTCCGAGCCGAGGACGCGGCTCGAGAAGAACTGCAGGAAGCGAAAGGGCGTGAGCGAGACGAGCCCGATCGCGACGCCCGCCAGGAGCCACAGCCAGCTGTATTCCTCGCGCAGCATGCGCTTGCGGACCAGCTCGAAGATCACGAGGCACACCACGATCGCGGTGCCGATCACGACGACTTTTTGCTGGATGGGCATGCGGCTTACTTGGGCGGAGGCGGCGGGGGTTCGCGCAGCAGGGTCACGAAGATCGAGAGGAACATCTTGAACACGTAGAACATGGGCCGGATCAGCCCGCCGTGCATGGACTGCCCGATCGGGTTGGGCTTCATGGCCACAGGCTGCTCCTCGGCGCGAAACCCAGCGCGGTGCAGCAGGATCAGCACGTCGGCGTCGGGGTAGTCGGCGGGGAACAGGTCGCTCTGGAAGTATTCGAACACGCGGCGCCCGAGGGCCTGGTAGCCGCTCGTGGGGTCGGTGACCCTGCGCCGAGTGACCACCGAGGCGATGTAGCCGAACAAGACCATGCCCACGCGCCGAGCGAAGGGCGGAATGTAGCCGCTGCCGACGAGGAAGCGGGACCCGACGCACACGTCGACCTCGCCGGAGCGCACGCGGTCGGCGAGCACCTGGACGTAAGCAGGGTCGTGTTGCCCGTCTGCGTCGAGCTGCACCAGGACGTCGTAGCCCCGGGGCGAGGTCGCGGCGAACTTGTATCCGGTCTGCAGCGCCGCGCCGTAGCCGAGGTTGAAGGGGTGCCGAACCACCATGGCCCCGGCCGCGAGGGCCTCCGCGGCGGTGTTGTCCCGGGAGCCGTCGTCGATCACGAGCACGTCGAAGCCCGGCGCGGCCCGCTTGAGCGCGCCGA
Organism: Planctomycetota bacterium; assembly: GCA_020425635.1. Taxonomy (GTDB): domain Bacteria; phylum Planctomycetota; class J058; order J058; family J058; genus JAGQRJ01. The sequence continues at coordinate 13,572 of JAGQRJ010000207.1, forward strand.
CGACCCCCGTGATCTGCCCCGACTCGTTGTAGGCCGGCATGATCGCCAGCCCGCGGCGCCGCAGGGGGTTAGCTACGCTCGTAGGGGGCGGCGTGGGTGAGGGGGCGTCAGCCATGGGAGCGGATCATACCCGCGCCCCCTGAGAAGTGGGCTATTTCGCTCATGGAAGCGTTGCCGAAGCGCGACAGCAGGGTCCGGGTCGCCTTGAGCTAAGCCTATATGCAACAGCATCTCGATCCTCGAAGTCGGTTTGGCAACGGAGTTGCTCTCTCGTTCAGTAAGACCTGAGGGTCGAAACTACCCCAACCCCCCAGAAGACCCCGGAATGGCGCGTGCCACTCCGGGGTGTTCGCTTTCCGGAGAGCCCGCGGAGGAGGCGTTCGGGCGCGGGGTCGAACCAAGCAACACCGAGGTTGATCCCACCGGGGTGTGCCCGTAAACTGCGCCACCTTCGGGGAGTGTGGGCCGTGGCGACCGCCGTTCGAGACAAGGCAAAGAAGTTTCACCGGTTCGTCAAAGGGCTCAAGGCAAAGCACAGCGCTGTGCTCCTGGCCCCCGACCAACCGCTCCTCGACCGCCTGGTCTTCTACCTGCTCTTCTACGGCAACAGCACCACCAACGCCCGCCGCGCGCTGAAGTCCTTCCTCGACACCGACCAATTCGTGAGTTGGAACGAGGTCCGGGTCGCGACCGAGCGCGAGATCGCCGAGGTCCTGACCGAAGCCAAGGTCGCTCCGGCCGACTTCCTCGCCCCGCGGCTCAAGCAGCTCCTGCAGGCCGTGTTCGAGGAAGCCGACGAGACCCAGTTCGAGCCCTTGCTCGAGCGGATCAACGAGCCCGAGAAGGCCGCCGAGCGCAAGAAGATCACCGACGAGCTGCGCAAGTGGGCGCAGGACCTCCCCGGAATCCCGCCCTGGGCACAGACCTACGTCCTCGTGGGGCTGGGCCTGGAGAAGACCCTGCCCTGGGATCCCCACACCGAGGCCGTGCTCGAGGAGCTCAAGCTGCTCCCCGCGAAGTCGACCCTCGCGCAGAAGAAGCGGATCGCCAAGGCCCTGATCGAAGGCCTCCCCGACGACCTCGGCCCCCTCGAGGTCCACCATCTGCTCGTCGAATACGTAAAAAAGGGCACCAAGAAGTAGCCCGATCGCGGCTCGCGCGCTCCGCGGCCGCAGACTACGCTTAGGCAGCAGGAGGAACCCATGGCGGGCCACAGCCACTGGGCAGGGATCAAGCACCACAAAGCCGCCCAGGACAAGAAGCGCTCGAAGTACTTCTCGAAGTTCTCCAAGGCGATCATGATCGCGGCGAAGGACGGCGGCGGAGACCCCGACCAAAACCTGTCCCTGCGCTATGCGATCGACCGCGCCAAGGCGGGCAACATGCCCAACGACAGCATCGATCGGGCGATCAAGAAGGGCACCGGCGAGTTCGGCGACAAGCGCTTCGAGGAGGTCATTTACGAGGGCTACGGCGCCGGCGGCGTCGCGATCCTCGTGGAGGCCCTGACGGACAATCGCAACCGCACCGCACCCGAAATGCGCTTCACGTTCAGCAAGTACGGCGGGAACATGGCGAACAAGGGCTCGGTCGCCTTCATGTTCGATCGCCAGGGCCTGCTGGCCGTCGAGGGCGCCCCCTACGACGAGGTGTTCGAGGTCGCGGCCGAAGCCGGGGCCGAGGACGTCAGCGACGAAGACGGCATGATCGCGATCAGCACGCCGCCCGAGGCCTTCGCGGCGGTCAAGGCTGCGCTGGTGGCCAAGGGCTACACCCTCTCCACCGCGGAGCTGGGCTTCGTCCCGCAGAACTACGTCACCCTCGAGGGCAAGGACGCCGAGTCGGTCGAGACCCTGGTCAGCATGCTCGAGGACAACGACGACGTGCAGGCCGTCCACCACAACATGCAGCTCGCCGAGTAGCCGTGCTCGCGCGCGCCTGCTCGCTGGTCTTGCTCGCGACCGTCGCCCTCGGGCAAGACGTCCCGGCGGACGCCTACGCCGCGATCGGCAGCGACCTCGTCGTCAAGAAGCAGGCCGTGCTCGAGCTGAGCACCTTGACCAAGCGCCCCCAGGAGCAGGTGCTGCAAGAGCTCGTGCGCAACGCGGTGATCCGCCACGGACTCACCGCGCGCGGCGTGAACGTCGACGAGGTCGACCCCGAGGAGCTCGAGCAGGTCCGCGGCTGGTGGTTGGCCCAGGGGGTCACCGAAGAGGCCCTCGACCTGCTCGACCTCGAGGTCGTGCTCGCCTTCGCCGCCTATGCGCGCGCGCAGGTCGAACCAGCCCAGGCCCGGGAGCTCTACGCAGACTACGGCTGGACGCTCTTCGGCCGCGTGCGCGCCCGGGTGATCCAGCTCGAGACCAACTCCGTGCGCAGCGCGGAGCAGGCCACCGAGACGCTGGAGGCGCTGGCGGCCGAGCTCGGTGAAGACGTCGACGACGCGACCTTCGCCGCGCGCGCGGCGAAGGACTCCGACGGCCCCTTCGCCGCCTTCGAGCGCGGAGACACCGAATGGTTCGGCGCGCGCGGCGTGAGCGCCCTGGGCAGCGTGATCCCGCGCGCGATCGTCGAGGCCTGCCTGCGCCAGAAGCGCCCCGGGCTGATCAAGACCCCGCTGCGCGGCACCCACGGCGTCTACCTGGTGCGGATCACCGCCGTCGTCGAACCTCCCGAGTTCGACGCGCTGACCGAGGTCGAGCGGACCCAGGTCCTCGACCTCGCCGCCAGCCGCTCCGCCCGGAAGCGCGCGCTCCTGCGCGACCTGCACGAGGAGGCGCACGTGCGCTACTCGGCCGACGCCCCGGGTCGCCCATGAAGGTCGGCCACCTGGCGGCAGGGATCGTGATCCTCGGCGGCGCCGCCGCCGCCGGCGCGGTGGTGCTCCGCGACCGCGCCGCGCTCTCCAAGGCCAAGCTCGCCAAGAAGGCCGCCGCGGAGTCCCTCGAGCGCGGAGAGGTCGCGGCCGCGCAGTCGGCCTACGGCGACATGTGGGAGCGCGCGAGCCGCGTCGGGCGCTTGACCGGGCAAGGTCCCGCGGCGAGCGAGCTGGCCGAGGAGGCCCGCGCCGCGATCCTCGACCTCGCCCAGCTCGAGGCGCCGCTCGAACACCGCCTCGCCGCCCTCGACGCAGAGGGCCGGCTGCTGGGAGCGCCCTACGCTGGGCTCACGGAGCTCGAGCAGGACCTCTGGCTCGCGAGCGCCCAGCGCGCGCTGCGCGCCGAGCACCCCGCCAGCGCAGCCGCGCTGCTCACGCGCGCGGAGAAGGCGGGGGCCAGCGCGGCCCAGCTCGCGCCCCTGCGCGAGGAGCTCGCCGCGCGCAAGGCCCTCGACGAAGCGGAGCGGGCCGCCGCCGAAGGCAAGTTCGCCGAGGCGGTGCGCGCGCTCGAAGGCGCCAAGCTCGAAGGGCTGAACCTGCCCGACGCCGAGGCGCTCCGCGAGCGGATCGCTTCGCTGCAGGCGGTGGCAGGAGACAAGGCCGCGCTCGGCGCCTTCAGCGCAGCCCTCGACGCGCTCGCCGAGCGTGTCCCGGCCGAGCTCGGCGAGCTGCTGTCCGAGGTCCAGGCCCTCCAGCCCCCGCGCCTGCGCGGCGGCCACCCCGAAGCGCGCGCCCAGGAAGAGGCCCTCGCGGAGCAGGTCGCGCGGCGCGCGCGCCTGCTCGAGCTGAGCGAGAGCTACGCGGGCATGGTCTTCGTCCGCCGCACCGGCGACAAGGCGCTGTTCGTCGACCGCTACGAGGTCACCAACGAAGACTACGCGGCCTTCGTGCGCGCGGGCGGCTACACCAACGAGACCCTGTGGTCTCCCCACGGGCTCAAGCTGCGCGAGCGCTGCGTGGACAGCACCGGAGCCCCCGGCCCCGGGGGCTGGGAGGGCCACCCGCCGGCCGGGGCCGAGCGCCAGCCGGTGCGGAAGGTCGGGCCCTACGAAGCCGAAGCCTACGCGAGCTGGGCCAAGAAGCGCCTGCCGACCCGCGGCGAGTGGACCCTCGCGGCCGACGGAGGCTGGCGCGGCGAGCACGCCCCGGGCAAGGGGAACGTGCGCGAGGCCGAGGTCGGCCAGCCCGACGAGGTCGGCAAGCACGACCGCTCCGCGGGCGCGCGAGACCTGTGCGGCAACGTGGCCGAGATCGTGCGAGACGGCGACGGTTTCGTCGCGATCGGTGGCTCGTATCGCTCGCCCTGGAGCGAGGCCGACCCCAGCCGCGCCACCCCCCTCCCCCCGACCTTGCGCGCCAGCGACGTCGGCTTCCGCTGCGCACGCGAACTGGAGTTGCCATGGGAACGCTGAAGCGCGCG
>JAGQRJ010000208.1 GCA_020425635.1 Planctomycetota bacterium
TCCCGACGCGCCGAAACGGGGGGCGCCCCAGGCAGGCCAGGCGACGCGGGTGTCTCGGGGTCCGGGCCGAGGCAAGCTCGGCCCCTACGGGGGTGTCGAACGCCTCGGTCTCGGCGTCGGACTCGGCGTCGGTCTCGGCCCCCACACGAAAGCAGCCCCCCGTCGTGTGGACGGGGGGCTTACGCTCGAACCTGATCTGACTGAGTGCTACTTCTTGGCGCGGCGCTTGGCCTTCTTGCGCGCGCGCTTGCGCTCGCGCTTACCGACCTTGCCGTCGTCGTTCTTGTCGGCGCGGTCCTTCGCCCGGCGCGCCCGCTTGCGCTCGCGCGGGCCGACCTTGCCGTCGTCGTTCTTGTCCAGGCGATCCTTCTTGCGGGCCCGGCGCGCTTCGCGAGCGGCTTGCTTCTCGGCGTCGCTCAGCTGGCCGTCGCCGTCGGTGTCGGCGCGCTGCCGACGGCGCTCGCGGATCTGCTCGCGCAAGGCCTTGCGCTCGGCGCTGCTGAGCTTGCCGTCGCCGTCGGTGTCCGCGGCGTCCTTCAGGCGCTGCCGCTTGGCCTTGCGGTCCTCGGCGGAGGGTTGTGCGTCGTCGGCAGACGCGGTGAGGCCGCAAGCGGCGGTGAGGGCGACGATTCCAAGAAAGCGCGTGATTCCGTGCATGGTTCCTACTCCCGTTGGAGGGGCAACGGCCACCCCAGCGACGGGTTTCGCGCCTTCTCGATTTTTCCGACGCGCACCTCCCGCGGGGCCCCACGGCAAGACAGCGCGATCGTCGCGGACACGACGATCGAGCGGACCGTGGGGTCGGCGTCAGCCGGCAGTGTGAAGCGGCCTAAGCTCTGTCCGCAAACTCAGGTAGTGGCCTCGCGCCGCTCGTCCGACAAGGCGGGAGCCGATCCGAGCGTAGTGGGTTTACGTGGCCGGCGACCAACGCAGTCGGCGGCGACGAGGGCAAGCGAGGGCTGTTGGTGCTCAACGAGACCCAGGTCGTGCCCGTGCGGTTCCGGGGACGCGTCCCACCGGGGCGTTGGCTGAGTTTGCGGACAGAGCCTAGCGTTGGCGCGTGGTGATCCGCCCGGCGATGTTCTTGTCCTTGAAGGAGTCGAGGTGGTACTCCGCCTCTTCGCGGGTCACGTCCTTCAGCACCGGAATGATCGTGCGGTCGGTCAGGCGGCGGGCCTCGTCGAGCGAGAGCCCGCGGATCTGCTTGATCAGCTCGGCCGCGACCTCCTTCTTCTCGGGATCGAGGATCCGCGAGAGCACGAGGCCGTGCTTGCCCGGCCCGCCCTTCGGCGGGCTGGAGGAGCGGCGGCGAGCAGAGCGCTGCGCGTCGTCGCCCGAACGGCGCGAGGCGCGCGCGCTGTCGCGCGAGGAGCGTGAGCGCGAGGGCTCTTCCCGCCGCGAGCGCCCGCTGCGCGGCCGCGAGGGCTCCTCGCGCTTGCGCGGCGCCTCGTCGCGCTGCTTCGAGCGCGGGCGCGAAGGCTCCTCCCGGCGGGAGCTGCGCTCGCTGCGTCCGCGCGAGCCCTCCTCGGCCTTGCGCTTGCGCGTGCGCGCGAACGGATCGGTCCCGGCGCGCGCGCTGCTGCTCCGCGCCTTGGCGCGCGGCGGCGGGTCGCCGAACAGGTCGTCGTGGCTCTCGTCGACCGTCGGCTCGGAGGCGAGGAGGGCCTTGGCCTCGTCGGGGTCGAGGGGCTCGAGGCTCGAGGGGTCGTCGCCCATGCGCAGGTTCGAGGCGGTCGAGCCGCGCGGGGCTGCGTGCCCGTTCTCCACGCGCTTGGACTTCATGATCTTGAGCGCCTCGTCAGGGTCGAGGGGCTCGAGAATGTCGCTGAGCTCGGCCGCGCGGCGCCCGCTGTCGCGCCGGCCCAGGCTGGGCGGGCTCGGGTCGAGGGAGTCCAGCGGCTCGCTGTCCTCGGGGCCGAAGGTGTCGAGCACGTCGCTGAGGCTGGGGTCGATCGAGCTCGCGGCGCGCGAGGGCCGGCGCGGCGGGGGATCGGCCAGCTCGTCGAGGTCGTCGAAGGCGCGGGACGGGTTCGAAGGCTCGTCGAGGAAGTCGAGGTCCGAGCGGAAGCGCGAGGACGACGTGTCCTTCGCCCGGTGGGGCGGGGTCTTGTCGAGGAGGTCGCTGCCCGAGTCCTCGAGCCCTGGGCCGAAGCCCTCGCCCGAGTCCTCGAGGTCCGCCTCGGAGTCCTCGAACGGGTCGCGCTCGGCCGTGGCGCCGCGTTGCTTGGACCGCGTGCGCCCCTCGCGCGAGCCGAACACGTCCGAGGTCGAGGCGGGCCCGCCGAGGTCGGGGCTCGAGTCCTGGATCAACTCGTTGCTGTCGAAGTCGGAGAGCCCCCCACCCAGCGCGTCGAAGCCGTTGCTGTCGCTGACGGCCGGGCCGCCCAGCGGATCGAAGTCGTCTTCCGAGGCCGGCCCCCGGATCGGGTCGAGGTCGTCCTCAGACGCGGGGCTGCGGATCGGGTCGAGGTCCATGCCGAAGTCGGCGTCGTCGAATTCGTCGACCGGCTTGGACGCAGGCGGCCGCGTCAGGTCGGGGGCGGAGTCCCAGCCGAGGTCCTCGACCTCGAGCTGAGGCGACGGCGACGGCGCAGGTGCGGGCTCGTCCTCGAAGCTGGTGAGCTCCTCGATCGAGCTGTCGCTGAGCTCGACGCGGAGGTGGTCCTCTTCGGCGGGTTCGTGCACCGCGGTGGCCACACCGCGCGCCTGGGGCTCTCCCGCGCGCAGGGGGTCGGGGGGGGGCGGGGGCTGCGAGCGCATCAGCGCGGGGTTGTCGAAGCGCGTCGACTTGCGCCGGGTGCTGGCGGTGCTGGGCGGGCTGACGCTGCGCCCGCGGTCGGGGCCCATGCTCCGCGGGGTGGCCATCCAGTCGTCGCCGTCGTCTTCGGGTTCGGGGTCGGGCTCCGGCGCAGGGGCCGGAGCAGGCGCCGAAGCGCGGGCCGCAGAGCCGGGCGAGCGCCGCCGCGGGAGCGAGCCGTCGTCGGGGACGAGCTTGAGCCCCGTCCCGCAGCTGGGGCAGCTCAGGCCCTCCACGTGCCCCGGCTCGGCCGCGGCGCGGGGCGCCGGCTCCTCCTCCAGGGAGGCGATCGGAGGCAGCTCGGGCCAGTTCATGCAGGGCAGGTCGTCGACCACCCGGGTGGTGCTGCTGATCTGGCAGCCGAGCTCCACCAGCGACATCAGCCGCTTGGCGAGGATCCCGGCGGTGTGCTGATCGAGGTCGGCGAAGACCACGATCGGCACCGAGCTGAGGATTCCCTCCGCGAGCTCGGCGTTGACCCCGAACAGTCGGCGCATCTCCGCCACCGCGCGCTCTAGGGCTGGGTTTCCCAGGGCCATGGGATCACGCGGTGCGTTGAACTCCGAAATCAGGATCCGATACGGACCGCGTCCCACGCCTAAACCCTCCCCGATCACCGACCGCCTCGAAGGCAGTGCACCCATCCTAGCCTACTTCCTTCGCGTCGATCGGGCCAGCGCGCCAGCGAGGTAAACGGTTACGCCGCTTCTTCCTCCGGACGCGCGAGGGCAGCCTCGGGTTCGGTCGAATCCGTCCCCCGCGGGTGGGCGGCGCGGTAGGCGGCGGTCAGGTGACCCCGCGAAACGTGGGCGTAAATCTGTGTACTGGCGAGACTCGCGTGCCCCAGGAGCTCCTGGATCGCCCGCAGGTCGGCCCCGTTCTCGAGGAGGTGGGTGGCGTAGCTGTGCCTCAAGGTGTGGGGGGTCACCCAGGGTGGGAGCCCCGCGGTGACCACGTAGCGGGTCACCAGCCGGCGCAAGCCCCGGATCCCGAAGCGCCGGCCGTGCTTGTTGAGGAACACCGCCGACGTCCTGACCCCCCGCGCCAGGCGCACCCGCTCTTCGACCTGATAGCGCTGCAAGGCGTCGTGCGCCCGGCGCCCCAGGGGCGCGAGGCGCTCGGCGCGCCCCTTGCCTCGCACCCGCAAGCAGGGGAGCGAGCCGTCGGGCGACGCGATCACGTCGGGCCAATCGAGGCCCGCGAGCTCGGCGATCCGCAGCCCTGCCCCATAGAGCGTGGCCAGCACCGCCCGGTCACGGGCGGGGAAGGGGTCGTCGGCCCCCGGCGCCGAGAGCAAGCGCTCGACCTCGGCCGGACGCAAAAAGCGCGGGAGCTTGCGGCTGCGCCGCGGCGCGCGGATCTGCCGGGCCGGATCCTTGGTGGCGCGCCCGCTGTGGGCGAGGAAGCGGTAGAAGGTGCGCAGCCCCGCCAGGCGCCGCTGAATCGAGGTCTGACTCATGTCGCGCCGACGCAGGTGCGCGAGGTAGCGGCGCAGCTCGTGGCGCGTCAAGCCGTCGGGGTCGAAGCTCGCCTCCTCCCAGTCGGGGCCGAGGAGGAAGCCGAACAGGTCGCGCACGTCGCCGAGGTAGGCCCGCGCGGAGTGCGTCGAGAGGTTGCGCTCCACCACCAGGTGCACCCGGAACGCCTCCACCAACTCCTGCGACGTCGCGCTCACCTGACCTGCCCCCGAAGCTCCTCTTCGGCTCCGCGCCCCCCGCGACTGAAGCCGAACGACCCCGACGCCCGGCCTCCCCGAAGGATCGAGTAGGATCGGGAGCGGAGGAGGTCTGCAGCGCGTGTCTCGAATCGCGATCGTGTCGGACATTCACTCCAACCTCGAGGCGCTCGTCGCGGTCATGCGCGACATCGAAGCCAAGCGCGTCAAGAAGATCTACTGCCTCGGTGACCTGATCGGCTATGGGCCGAACCCCAACGAGGTGATCGACATCGCCCGGGACAACTTCGAGTTCGTGATCAAGGGCAATCACGACGAGGCCGTGGCCTACAAGATCCCCAAGCGCTTCAAGCGCCTCGCGGCCAAGGCCGCGTTCTGGACCCGCCGCGAGATCAAGCCGCGCAAGCGCCCGGGCTATCGCGAGCAGCGCGTGCGCTGGCAGTTCGTCCACAAAATGCCGCGCTCCGAGCAGCTCGGCACCTGGCTCATGGCCCACGGCTGCCCGACCTCGAACCTGGAGTACATCCACGACAACGAGACCGCGCTCCAGGTCTTCGCCAACGAAATGGGGGGCAGCCGGATCTGCTTCCTCGGCCACACCCACGTCCCCGGGATCTTCACCATGGACGGGGGCGAGGTGCACTACATGGAGCCCCAGGACGGCAAGCGCTACGCGGTGACGGCCGAGCGCGCGATCATCAACGTGGGGTCGGTCGGGCAACCGCGCGACGGCGACCCCCGCGCCTGCTGGGTTCTGGCACGCTCCGACGGGACCTTCTCCTTCCGCCGGGTGAAATACAACGTCGACGCCGTCGCCGAGCGGATCTACCGCGAGAAGGGGCTGCACACGAGCCTCGGCGACCGGCTCTTCGTCGGCGAGTGAGCGCGCCCCGAATGCGGCCCCGCGCTGAGCCGTCGTGGGGGAGCGTCGGCGGCCGGCTCCGGCCGGGGGCGTGTGCTCCAATGCCAACGAGAGGACGACGCGTGCAGGGATCGGGTCGAGCGCGAGGGTGGGTGTGCGGGGCCCTCGCCCTGCTGGCGACGCTCAGCGTCGCCCACGCGGAGGGCGAACCGCGCCGCGATCAGGAGCGCCAGGGGCCGAGCCTGATCGACCACGGCTACGGCTTCGCCTACGACGCGCCCGCGGGCTGGGAGGTGCTCGACGAGCGCGGGTCGCTCGAGGTGCTCTCCGCCCAGGCGCTCGCCGTGGGCCCGCACAGCCAGTTCGTCGCGCTGCGCGCGGCCGAGGCCGCCAGCCCGGGCGCCTGGGTCCGCGACGCCCTCGCGAGCTTCGCGCTCCCCCCCCCCGAGGGCGCCCTGGCTCGCCTGGAGCTCGACGGGCAGCAGGCGGTGTGGGCCACCCGCTCTTGCGTGTTCGGCGGCGTCCCCGTGCGGCTCGTGCTCTCGGCGGTCGCGCACCGTGGGCGGGTGCTCGGGCTCACCCACTGGCGACCCGAGAGCGACCCGCCGACCCCCGCGGAGGTCCGCGCCCTGTGGGGCCCCGTGCGCCTGCTGCCAGGGTCCGCCCGCGCGCCAGGCCGCCCCGCGCCGGTCGCCCCCGATCAGCGAGGGGTCGGCTGGCGGACCCACGACGGGACCTTCGAGAGCGCGGCCTTCGGGCTGACCTTCAGCCCCTCGCCCGACCTGACCCTGCTCGTGGGCGACGCGCTGGCCGAGCTCCACGACGGCGCGACCGTCGGCTGGGCTCAAGCCGAGCTGGACATGAGCGGGGTCTTGGTCGCGGAGCGCGCGCCCGCCGAGCGCGCGCAGGCCTACGCGGAGACCCTGGCCCAGACCTTCGCGGCCGACGTGCGCAGCGAGCCGATCCACACGCTCGAGGTCGCGCTCGACCACGCCCAGGGCGCGCTGCAGGTCTACCGCTTCGACGCCCAGGGCCGCGCGACCTGCCTGGCCTACGGCGTCCTCGTCGCCGGGACCCTCGTGATCCAGGTGCAGGCGGAGTGGCCGGAGCGCGCGCGCGAAGGCGCGCTGGCGGCCCTGCCCCGACAGCTGGCCTGCGTCCGCCTGCTCCCCGCCGAGGTCCGGGCCGAGCTCGCCGAGCGCCTCCTCGCCGCGGGTGACCCGCAGCACGAGCTCGGCCCGGACTTCGTGCTGCGCGGCGGGGTCTACCGCGACTTCACCCACCGCGTGAGCTGGACCAAACCCGCCGGATTCTGGCAGGTCCGCTGCAGCGAAGACCCCGAGGCGCGGCTCGAGTTCAGCGCGCCGCAGCTGGGGCTCGGCGCGAGCTGCGCCTTCGAGGAGCTCCCCGCAGAGCTCTCGGCGGCCGAGGTGCACCGGGCCGTGCGCGACGCGGTCCTCGCCGACGCCGGCGCCGAGGCCGACGGCGAGCCGACCCCGCTCGGCAAGGGCGGGCTCGAGTTCCTCGTGACCCGCTTCACCGTCGAGGCCGCCTTCGAGCTGCGCTGCGTGCTCGCCACCGCGGTGGTCGGTCGCCGGGCCGTCTCCGTGCGCCTGTGGGGGCTCCCCGAGCTCGTCGCGAACAACGAGCGCGCGGTCGAGGCCTGCCTCCGCGGCTTCCGCTCGCTGCCAGCCGAGGCGCGCGCGATCCGCCTCGAGCCCGCCCTGATCGAACACCCGCGGCTCGGCTACCGCGCCGCGCTCCCCGGCGAGGGGTGGACGAGCACCCTCGAGCCCACCCCCGACTGGCACTGGCACCACGCGGTCTTCACCCGCGGGGCCGTCCAGGTCGAGGTCCGCGGCGTGACCCAACCCGGCTACGCGCGCAGCGAGAGCGCGCGGGTCGCCGCGCGGGTCAGCGTGCGCGCCGAGCTGGCCGAGCGCCTCGGTGTGGAGTTCGGCCAGCCCTCGCCGCTGAGCGTCGGCCCGCTGCGCGGGCTGCGCCTGCAGGGGGCCAAGGAGGCCGACCCAGCCACGGCCGAGGTCGCGATCCTCTCCGCCGGCGACCGCATGCTGACGGTCGTCGTCAGCGGCCCCCCCGAAGAGCGCCCCACCCTGGACGCGGTCCTCGAGGGCGTCCGCTTCCTCGAATGAGCTCCCTCGCCGACGCCGCCCCCCCCGACCCGCAAGGCGCCGGGGTCGACGGTCAGCGCCTGCTGACCCCGCCCGCCCAGGCCCAGCTGCGCGCGGAGATCGAGCAGGCCGGCGGCGCGGAGGTCACCTTCGGCGGGCGCGCCGACGCGGAGGGGCGGGTGGCGAGCCTCGAGGTCCTCTCGCGAGGCCACGCCACGGCGGCGCCGGCCCTCGTGCAGCGCGCGCTGGAGTTCGACGCCCTGCTCCACAACCACCCCAGCGGGACCCTGCTCCCCAGCGAAGCCGACCTCCACGTGGCGCACCTGCTCGGCGAGAGCGGGGTCGGCTTCCTGATCGTCGACAACCTGGCGCAGCGCGCCTACGCGGTGGTCCCCGTGCGCGAGCGTCGGGGGAGCCCCCTGACCCCCGAGGTGGTCCAGGCCTTCCTCGACGACGACGGCCCGCTGGCCCGCGCCCTCGGGGGGAGCTACGAGCCCCGCGCCGGACAGGTGCGCATGTCCCACGAGGTCGCCCGCGCGCTCGCCGGCGATCGGGTGGCGCTGCTCGAGGCCGGCACGGGGACGGGCAAGACCTTCGCCTACCTCGTGCCCGGGGTGCTGCACGCCCTGGGCACCGGCGAGCGGGTCGTGGTCTCTACCGCGACCAAACACCTCCAGGAGCAGATCGCGGCCAAGGACGCCCCGCTCCTCGCTCGCGCGCTCGAGGCCGAGGGGCGCGGCAAGCTGCGCCTGGCCGTGGTCAAGGGGCGCGGCAACTACGTGTCGCTGCGTCGCGCGGGCGAGGCGGCGCGCCTGCAGACCGTCGACTTCGGCAGCGACGCCGAGGCGGCCGAGGTCGCGCGGCTCACGGCGTGGGCCACGACGACCCCCCACGGCGACCGGACCGAGCTCAGCCCCCCGCCCTCGGCCGAGGCCTGGGACTACGTGTCCTCCCAGGCCGACAACTGCCTGGGCCTCAAGTGCCCGAGCTACCGTGAGTGCCACTACTACGCCGCGCGGCAGAAGGCCTCTCAAGCGCAGGTGATCGTGGTCAACCACAGCCTGCTGTTCGCCGACCTCGCGATCAAAGGCGAGCTCGGCTTCAAGAACCCCGCGGTGCTCCCGCCCTTCAGCCGGGTGATCCTCGACGAGGCGCACCACGTCGAGCGCGCAGCGGGCGACCACTTCGGCGCGCAGCTCACGCGCCTCGGCGCGCTGCGCGCCCTGGGCAAGCTCGCCCGCCAGCGCAACCACCGCCGCGGCGCGCTGGGCGCGCTGCAGCGGCGGCTGCTGCGCCTCGCCGGGGAGGCCCCCCAGCGCCTCGCGCGACACCTCGAAGAGGTCCTGCTCCCCCTGCGCCTGCGCTGCGGCGAGCAGCTCGAGCTGGCCTTCGATCGGATCGTGAGCGCGCTGGCCCACGAGCTCCAGGGCTACGCCGCGATCCGTCAGCGCCTGGGCGCCGAGCTCGGCGAGCTCGCTGAGCCGCTCGCGACCCTGCACGAGTCCTTGACCCTGCTCACGGCGCGCCTCAGGCAGTTCGTCGAGGAGGCCAAGGCGATCCTCTCCGAGCGCGACCAGCAGGCCCTGCAGGGCCCGCTCAAGGAGGTCGAGAGCGCGAGCCGTCGGCTCGAGCGCACGGCGCAGGCGGTGGCCATGATTCAGCAGTCGAGCGCCGACTTCGTGCGCTGGGTCGAGATCACCCCCCGCCGGGGCAAGGCGCCCCGAGTCAGCCTGCACGCGGTGCCGCTGGACGTCGGCCCGCTGCTGCGCGAGGCGCTGTTCGAGCGCGCCGCGACGGTGGTGCTCTGCTCGGCCACGCTCACGATCCAGGGCCGCTTCAAGTTCCTCGAGCAGCGCCTGGGGCTGTCGACCCTGCCCGCCGCGCGCCTGCAGCGCGAGGTCGTGCCCTCGCCCTTCGACTACGGCCGCCAGGCCCTGCTCGCGGTCCCCGGAGACCTGCCCTTTCCGACCCGCGGCGAATACGAAGGCCTGGCCTGCGGCCTGATCGCGCAGCTCCTGCGCCGCTCGCAGGGGCGCGCCTTCGTGTTGTTCACCGCCTACAGCGCCCTGCGCCGGGCCCGCGCCCAGCTCGAGCGCGAGCTCGCCGGCGACGGGTTCGCGCTCCTCGCCCAGGGCGAGCTCAGCCGCGGCGAGCTCCTGGCGCGCTTCCGCGACACCCCGCGCGCGGTGCTGCTCGGCACGGACTCGTTCTGGGAGGGCGTAGACGTCGCCGGCGACACCCTGGTCCTGGTCGTGATCGCCCGGCTCCCCTTCCGGGTGCCCACCGAGCCGCTGCAGGAGGCCCGCGCGGAGGCGATCGAGCGCCGGGGGGGCAACGCCTTCCTCGAGCTGCAGCTCCCCGAGGCGGTGCTCAAGCTCAAGCAAGGCTTCGGCCGCCTGATCCGCCGCCAGGACGACCGCGGCTGCGTGGTGGTGTGCGACCGACGGATCGTGGCCAAGTGGTACGGACGGGTGTTCTTCGAGAGCCTCCCGGGGCCGCGGGTCGAGGTCCTCCCCGCCGGTGAGCTCGCCGACGCGATCGCTCCCTGGGTCCGCTGACCCTGCCGAGGACAGACCGCACCCCCCCAGGCTATAGTGAGCGCTCGATCCGTTCCTTCCACGCCACCCGAGCTGCATGATCCAGATCCAAGGCCTCCACAAGCGCTTCGGCCCGACGGTTGCCGTGCGCGGAATCGACCTCGAGGTCGCCCAGGGGGAGTGCTTCGGCTTGATCGGGCCCAACGGGGCCGGCAAGACCACGACCCTCAAGACGCTGGCGACGCTGGTCAAACCCGACAGCGGCAAGGTCACGATCAACGGCGTCGCGGTGGAGCGTGACCCGCGCAAGGTCCGGCGGATCGTGGGCTACATGCCCGATATCTTCCAGTCCTACGGCGACCTCAAGGTCGTGCACTACCTCGACTATTACGCCGGGCTGGTCGGGCTGCGTCGCCAGGAGCGGGTGCGCCAGGTCGAGGAGGTGCTCGAGCTCACCGACCTGCAGCCCAAGCGAGAGGCCCTGGTCGGCGGGCTCAGCCGCGGCGTGAAGCAGCGGCTGTGCCTGGCCAAGACCCTGCTCCACGACCCCCTCGTGCTGCTCCTCGACGAGCCCGCCTCGGGCCTCGACCCGCGCGCCCGGATCGAGATCCGCGTCTTGCTCCAGGTGCTCAAGCGCGACATGGGCAAGACGATCGTGATCTCGAGCCATATCCTCGAAGACCTCGAGGAGATCTGCGAGCGCGTCGCGGTCTACGAGGCGGGGAAGGTGGTCGCCACCGGCGCCGTCGCCGACCTCAAGGAGAAGGCGCGCGGCGCCCACCGCTACGTGATCGAGCCCCGGGGTGACGTGGCCGCCGCCGCCGAGCGCCTGGCGAGCTGCGCGCAGATCGAGTCGGTGCACCGCGACCAGCACCGCTTGACCCTCGTCCCCACGCCAGAGGTCGTCGACGAAGCCCCGATCCTGCGCGCGCTGCTGGAGGCCGACGTGCGCGTCCGCAGCCTGCGCGAGGAGTCCCCCGACCTGCACGACGTGTTCCTGGAGTTGACCCGTGGCGAAGTCTCCTGAGGAGGAGCCTCCCCACGAGGAGGCGATGGCCGACGAGCCCCAAGCGGCAGAGACCGGGGCCCAGACCGAGGCCGAGGCCCCAGGCCACCAAGCCGTGGAGGCGGAGCTTGCCCCCGCCCGCTCCGAGGCCGAGGCCGACGCCGAGACCGACGCCGAAACCGACGCCGAGACCGACACCGACGCCGAAACCGACGCCGACTCCGAGACCGACGCCGAAACCGACGCCGACGCCCGCGTCAAAACCGAGGCCCCAGGCCACCAAGCCGTAGGGGCGGAGCTTGCCTCCGCCCGCTCCGCGTCCGCACCCGAAGGCCAAGCGGTGTCCGGCAAACCAGCGCCCGCGGCCCCTTGGGGTGAGGGCTCGGAGCTTCGCTCCGAGCCCGAGGGGGCTCGGGACGAGCCCCCTAGAGATCCAGACGCAGAGCCCTACCGCGACGCCTGGTTCTTCGACAACCCCAGCGTGGGGCGGGCGATCCGCTACACCTTCGCGGAGAAGCGCCTGGCGCGCGCGGTGTTCGTCAACGCGCTGCTCTTGGTCGCGGCGCTGGGCGCCGTGCAAGAGATCTACGGGCGGCAGCAGCTCGCGCTGTTCTCGAACAACCTGACCCTCGGGCGCCTGGCCTTCCTCGCGGTGGCGGGCATGGAGGCGCTGGTGATCTCGATCCTCGCGCCGCTGGGGAGCATGCTCCTGTTCGAGTCCGAGCGCCGCGAGGAGTGCTTCGACCAGGTGGTCGCGAGCGGGGTCTCCCCGCACCGGGTGATCTACGGGCGCTGGCTCGCCACCCTCGCGTTCCTCGCCGTGGTGGTCGGCTCGTCCTTGCCCTTCTTCGCCGCGGTGGTGACCCTCGAGGGCGCGACCCTCGGGCAGGTCGTCACGGCCTACGCGGTCTTGATCGCCTACGGGGTGTGCCTCTCGGCGCTGAGCCTGGCGCTGGCCGTGGCCTGGGACGACGTCGCCCTCCCCGGGCTGCTCGCGGGCATGGCCACGCTCACCACCGCGGCCCTCGCCTTCAGCCAGCGCCTCCCCCCGACGATCGCCGCCTGGTCGCCGCTGCGCCACCTCACGGTCGCCTCCTCGGACGTCGCCGCCGACCTCCAGATCCCCGGCTGGGCCGCGCCCGCGCCCTTCGGGGTCGAGGTCGACCCGGCCCTGATCTCCCTCGCGTTCTACGCGGTGCTGGGCTCGATCGCCTTGCTCTACGCCTACGTCGGCCCCGACGTCGAGCTCAGCGCTGGCATGGACTCCTTCGACAGCGTCGCCACGTCCCCCGACCAGGAGGTGCGGCGAGCGCGGCGCGGCGCGGCCCGGGCGCTCCTGCGCGCGGTCCAGGTGCGCTTCTTCTACGAGAACCTGAACGCCCGAGCCCAGGCGCTGACCCCGCTGATCCGCGTGGTCGTCGCCCTCGCGTTCTTCTGCGGCCTGCACGTGGTCCTGCTCGGAGCGGTGTGGCCCGACACCCCGCCGGCCTCGTTCCGCATGGGCGGGAAGCGCTTCTTCTACCCCTACCTCAGCTTCTGCGCGCTCTCCCTCGGGCTGCTGGGGCTGAGCGGGGCCGGCGCGCGCGCGGCGCTCCTCGCGCGGCACCCGGTGACCCTGCTGGCCCTCGGCGGGCTGCGCCTGAAGCTCAGCCGCTTCGCGGCCCTCGTGGGCGTGTTCGTGCTGGGGGTGTGCTTCCCCCCCGTGCTCTGGCACACGGCGGCCTCGTGGACGTCGTTCCCCGAGGCCCTGACCTACGCCCCTGAGATCCGCGGGATCTACCTCCTCTGCGCCGAGTACGCCGCGTTCATGTTCGCGGTCTCGCTCGTGTTCGCGACGCGCACGAGCAACCCCTACTCCGCGACCGCGCGCACCTTGACCGCCCTGTTCGCGGTGAACTTGGTGCCGGCGTTTTGGATCCTCCTCTTTCGCGCGAACCTCGCGGGCGCCGGCAGCTCGTTCTTGCTCGACGTCTCGCCGATCTCCGCCTGCGTGTCGATCGCGCGTCCTGGCTACTCCTTTCCCTTCAGCACCGAGGTCGGAGGAGAGAAGATCTACTACGACCACCTGCCGAGCTGGGTGCCCTGCGCCGTGTTCCACGGCGTCCTCGGCGCGGTGGCGTTGGTGATCGGGCTGTTCGGCGCGCGCAAGGTGCGCGCCCTGCGCCCTCAGCTCGAGGAGGCCGCGTGAGCCACCCCTGCGCTGCGCTGCGCTGCCTGAGTCTCTGCGTCGCGCTGCTGGCGACCGCCAGCGCTCAGGCCCCGCCCGGCGAGGCCCCGCCCGCGAAGGTCGAGGGCGCGCCCGCAGCCCCGCCCCCGGTGCAGGCGCCGCCGATCGCGATCGGCGTCGCCGGGATCGCCACCGGGTGGTTCGTCCCGATCCGGGCGGAGCTCCTCTCCGAGACCGGGCTCACCGCGCGGGTCGACCTGGTGAGCGAAGTCGGGCTGGTGCTGCACGAGTTCGGCGAGGTGACCTTCGCCGCGGGGCAAGCCCACCGCCTGCGCGCGCTGCTCAGCGCCTCCAAGCTCGAGCGCGTCGACAAGGTCTCGCTGCGCCTGACGCCGAGCGCCGGGGGTCCGTCGTGGACCACCGGAGAAGCCAGCGTGCTCGCGGTGTGGAGCGGGCTGGTGCTCGTGCTCGACAAGCACGGCGCCCTCCCCACCGACCTCAGCAACCTCCGCCCGACCTGGGAGCCGGCGACCCTCAGCCAGGCCGCGCGCCTCCCCGAACACAGCATGGCCTACGCCGGGGTCGCCGCGGTCGTCCTCGGCGACCTCGCCCTCGAGAGCTGGAGCGACGCCCAGGCGCGCGCCCTCGCCACCTGGGTCAAGCGCGGGGGGCACCTCTTGATCTCGGTCGGCCCCCGCGCGCGCGCCCTGCGCCGCAGCCCGCTCGGCAAGCACCTCGGCGACTCGGCCCTCGGCGCCTTGCCCGACGCCGCCCCCGAGGGCGGCCCCCTGCCCGGCGCCGACCTCGACGCACTCACCGCCGCGCTGCACAGCGACGCGCAGCCCTTGGGCGCGGTCGCCCCCGAAGGCTGGGCGCGCCTGCTCCGCGGACCTCGCGACCTCGACCCGCACGACGGCGGGACCCCGCTCGTCGCCTCGCGCCGGGTGGGCCGCGGCATGATCGACGTGATCGCGGTCGACCTCTGGAGCGAGCCGTTTCAGTTCACCCCGCAGGCCGAACACCTCCTGCGCTCGCGCCTCGAGGGCTTCCGCGACGTCTACGCCTCGCGCAGCACCCTGCTCAAGCCAGCCCTGACCCTGATCCCCCCGCCGAGCTCGCTGGGCCCGGTGTTCGCGCTCCTGATCGCCTTCGCCATGCTCGCCGGCCCCGGGATCTACTTCCTCCTGCGCGGCAAGCGGCGCGGGATCTGGCTGTGGGTCGCGATCCCCGGGCTGACCCTGGGCTGCACCTTGTGCATGCCGATCTACCGCCTGTCCCTGGCCGACGCGGAGAGCTCGCTGGTCGGGGTGAGCTTGATCGAGCAGCGCCAGGGCGACCCAGACGCCATGGAGACGATCGACCTGCTCGTGTTCTCGGGCGGACTCGACGACAAGCGAATCGAGTTCAAGGGCGAGGACCCGACGCTGGTCGGGGTGACCCCCACGGGCTTCCACTTCCTCGGCGACGCTCCCGAGCAGCTCGACGTCGAGCTCCCGATCGCGCTGTGGGGCGCGCGCTATGTCTCGCTCGAGACCGCCCGCGCGCCGCTGGAGCTCACGGCCTCGGTCAAGCGGCCCATGTGGGGGAAGCCCGTGCTCGACCTCGAGACCGGGGCGATCCCGCGCGTTCAGGAGCTGTGGGTGGTCGTCGCCGTGCCCGGGGGCTACATGGTGCACCACCACACCGAGCCCGTGCTCGCCAACGCGCACCTGGAGCTCGAGCTCGACCTCGAGCGCTACCAGCTCGAGCAGACCACCACCCCGCGGAGCAGCTTGCTCAACGCCCTGATCGAGGACCTCTGCGGAGCCCAGGTCGGCGACCACGCCTTCGTGCTCCTCGGGTTCGCCAGGCGCCTGGGGGTCACCGTGCACCCGAACGTGCTCCCCCGCGACACCTGGTCCTTCGCCGCGGTCGAGATCCCGCTGGAGGTCACCCAGGGTTACCCACCTGGGCTGGCTGGGCTGGTGCCGATCGGCGAGGAGCTGCGGACGGTCGACGGCGTAGCCGGGATCGACTCCTCCCTCGAGGTGCGTGAGGTGGTCTACACGATCCACAGCCCCCAGCCGCCCCTGCGCCTCGACCTGGTCCTCGGCCTCTCGCGCTTGCCCGACGTCGAGTCGCACCTCGAGGCCTACCAGCCCGCCGACGACGCGTGGGTCTCCCTCGGCAGCGACGCCGCGACCGACGAGAACCCCCGCGACAACCGAATCTCCCTGCGCAGCGACACGCCCGAGACCCTCGACCCGCGTAGCCTCTACGACTCCGAGACGCGCACGATCAAGGTCCGCCAGCGCGTGACCCTGCCCCGGGGATTCAACTACAAGGACCAGTGGATCCAGACCCTGCAGGTCCAGCAGCTGGTGTGGGACCCCGCGGCCGTCGACGCGCCCCACCCCGAGCCCGACGACCCGCAGTAGGTCGGGGGTGGCCCGCGGGGGCCCCTGCCCCCATACTCGGGCGTCAGGAGGGCCGCCGTGTTCGAGCCCAGCGAACAGGTCTACGACGCGATCGAATTCGCCGCGCGCGCGCACCGCGGGCAGGTGCGCAAGGCCACCGGGGTGCCGTACATCGTGCACCCCCTCGGGGCGGCGCGGCTCCTGATCGAGCACGGCTGCACCCACGAAGACGCCGTGGTCGCGGCGATCCTGCACGACACGGTCGAGGACACCGACGCGACCCTCGAGGAGCTGCGGGTCGCCTTCGGCTCGACGGTCGCCGACTTCGTCGAGGCGCTCTCGGAGCCCGACAAGCGCGCCAGCTGGGAGGTCCGCAAGCACCACACGATCTCGACGCTCAAGGAGGCGCCCGATCCGGTGCTCCTCGTCTCGTGCGCCGACAAGCTCGACAACCTGCGCTCGATCGCGGCCGACGTCGAGCAGCGCGGCGAGGCTGCCTGGCGCAGCTTCAAGCGCGGCGCCCCCGAGCAGGCCTGGTACTACCGCGCGCTCTCGGCGGTGTTCTCCACCCGCCTCCCGCGCCACCCGCTGGTCCAGCGCTTCGTGAAGCTGGTCGACCAGGTCTTCGCGACGGTCACCCCGGCGGCGGTCTCGCCGCGCTGAGGCCCTGCCCGCCTACCAGCCTGCGTCCTCGCCGAGGAGCTCCTTGACCTCGTCGAGCTCCAGCGCCGCGCGCGCGAAGTCGTCGAAGTCGTCGTAGCTCTCGTCGAGCAGCTCGCTGCGGTAGGTGTAGCGCCCGCTCACCTCGAGCTTGGTCACCATGGCGATCACGAGCCCCTTCGCGAGCTGCTCGA
>JAGQRJ010000209.1 GCA_020425635.1 Planctomycetota bacterium
CGCTGAGCTGCGCGGCGTAGCTCTGTATGTTCGCCGCGCCGCCGATCCGACCATACTTCTTCAAGATCAGCTCGAGCACCTTCACGATCCCCTTCTTGGCGCCGGGCCAGGTGAGGTCCATGGCCGTGGTCAGGCCGGTGAACCAGCTCACGGCGAGGGTCGCGAAGTAGGGCACCGTGATCAGCACCAGCAGCTTGACGACCATGCCCTTCTGCCGCGGGCGCACGCGCTTGATCAGCTTGTAGAGGAACTTCATCATCTTGAACCCGCCCGCGGCCCCAGGGGGGGCTCCGTTGAGCTCCTTGAGCGCGGTCTCGGCGATCTTGACCGCCTCGATCTTGTAGGTCAGGTCCCCCGCGCTCTTCGAGTCGAGGAAGGGCAAGGACATGCTGCTGTGGCGTCCGCGCTTGCTGCCGAACAGGCCCGAGGCGCCGGGGAGGCCGCCGAGGGAGGGCAGGCTCGGCAGCTGGCCCAGGGCCGCGTTGGGGTCGAAGGCAGGCGTCGCCACCCCGAAGCCGGGCAGGGTCGAGGAGAAGCTCGGACCCCCGAAGGGGCTGGGGGCGGAGAGGCGCAGGCTGGCCCCCGGCGAGCGCAGGGCCGGGCTCGGGAGCTCGAGGCCGAAGCCGTTGCGGCCGACCGCGGGCAGGCTGGGCGAGGGCAGGCTCGGCGGGGCGAGGCGCGCCGGCGCCCCGAGGCTCGACCTGCGCGTGGGGTAGGTGGGCAAGGCGTCGACGTTGGCGAACACGCCAAAGCGACGCTGCGCCTCGGCGTCGAGCTCGGCCTGACGGGCGACGGTCGCCCCGCTGCGGGTCCGAGGCTGCGCCTCCTCCAGCTCCTGAGCCTGCGCGGCCAGGCAGCACACCCCCAACACGCACCCTGCGATCGCCTTGTTCACTGCGGTCCTCCCTCTTCCTGCTCCCTGTTGCCCGTCGAGGTGCAGCGTGTCTGGAGGAAATTCGCGTGAACCAACGCGAAACGCCCACCCGGGGAGCGGGTGGGCGTGGGTCGCGCTGCGAAGACCGGGCGGCTCAGCGCAGGGGCGGAATCACCTGGGTCAGGCGCTGCCCGCCGAGGTTCACGTTGCCGTTGATCCCGGGCACGTTGCCCAGGCCGCTGCCCAGGTTGCCGAGGCCGTTGCCGACCGTGCTGAGCTGACCGCCGAGCTGGCTGCCCACGCTGCCGGGGAGGCTCGAGATCTGGCCGGGGAGGCTCGACACCTGACCGGGGAGGCTCGAGATCTGACCGGGGAGGCTCGAGATCTGACCGGGGAGGCTCGCCAGGTGGCTCACGCCCTGGGTCAGCTGGGTGGCGTAGCTCCCAATGTCCATGGCGCCGCCGATCCGGCCGTACTTCTTCAGCACCTGCTCGATCACGGTCGTGATCCCTTGCTTGGCGCCGGGCCAGGTAATGTCCATGGCCGTGGTCGGGCCCATCCACCAGCTGGCGGCGAGGGTCGCGAAGTAGGGCACCGTGATCAGCACGAGCATGCCGCCGACGAGGCCCTTCTGGCGCTGGCCGACGCTCTTGATCAGCTTGGCGAGGAACTTCATCATTTGGAAGCCGCCCGCGGAGTTGGGGGCCGAGTTCTTCAGCTCCTTGAGCGCCGCCTCGGCGATCTTGACCGCTTCGATCTTGTAGGTCAGGTCACCGGCGTCCCGGGTGTCGAGGAAGGGGAGCGAGGTGCTGGTGTGGTGCCCCTTCTTGCTCCCGAACAGGCCGGCGCCGCCCGAGAGGCTGCCCACCGAGGGCAGGTTCGGGATCCCGCTCATGACCGAGGTCGGGCTCAGGTTTGGCAGGCCGACGTTGAAGCCGGGCAGGGTCGAGCCGAAGGACGTCCCGCCAAAGGGGCTGAGCCCAGGCAGGCGCAGGCTCGCGGCCGGCGAGGGCAACGAAACGCTGGGGACCTCGAGGCCAAAGCCGTTGCTGCCGAGGCTCGGCAGGCCGGAGGCGGTCGAGGGGAAGGTCGGCACGGCGTCGACGTTGACGAAGGAGGTGAAGCGCTGCTGCCACTCGGCGTTGAGCTGCTTTTGGCGGGCGATGATCCGCTTCTTCTTCTTGCTCGAGAGGCCCGCCTGGGCCGCAGGAACACAGAGCACACCCAGCACGCAGGCCACGATCAGTTTGTTCATCGAGGACAATCCCTTTCTTGGACCCTGACGCTCTCTCGGTCGTCAGTGCAGCGCCTGAGCGCCGCCTCCATTCCTTGCACCATCGCCTCACGCAGCGTGTGTGCCGGAGTTGGACAGGGTTTCGTCCCTCAATTCAATGGACTTGTGCCTTTCTTCTCCCCAAATACGTGCCAAGAAAAGAGAAGAGCTTCGTCTCACGTGTAGCGTTCTGGCGCCAGGGCAGCGTCGGTAGGCCGTCGGGAGGGCGACGGACTCTCGATCTTCTCGTAAAGCTCAGCGGGCAGGTCGACCCAGGCTGCCCGCGCCTGGGAGGGTCGCGCTCTGGGCGAGCTGACCGGCGTAGTTCTGCAGGTTCGTGCCCGCGCCGATCCGGCCGTAGCGCTTGAGGACCTGTTCGATCATGGAGCTGATCCCCTGCTTCGCGCCAGGCCAGGTAATGTCCATGGCCGTGTTCGGGCCCATCCACCACGTGGAGGCGAGGGTCGCGAAGTAGGGCACCGTGACCAGCACGAGCATGCTGTTGACCAGGCCCTTTTGCCGCGAGCTGACCTGCCTCATGAGCTTGTTGTCGAGGAACTTCATCATGTGGAAGCCCCCGGCCGCGCCGTCGGGGGCCTGACGCAGCTCCGCGAGCGCGGCCTCGGAGATCTTGACCGCCTCGAGCTTGAACGCGAGGTCCTGCTGGCTGCGGGTGTCGAGGAAGGGCAACGAGGTGCTGGTGTGGTGGCCGCGGCGCTGGGTCAGGCCGCCGAGCCCGCCACCCTCGAGCAGTCGATAGGCGGGGATCCGCGAGCTCTGCGAGCTGAACCGGGAGAAGGCGCCGGTCTGCGAGCGGAGGTCGGTGAGCTGCTCGAGCTCGCGCAGGTTCGCGTCGTAGTCGGGGATCGCGTCCACGTCGAAGAAGGCCGTCGCCCGCTCCTGAAAGCGCAGGTTGGCCTCCTTTTGCCGCGCGATATGGCGCTTCTTGGCGCGCCGGCTCAGCCCGCCGAACAGGCCTCCGTAGGCCACGGGCGAGCAGAGCAGGGCGAGCGTGCAGACGACGACGAGCTTCTTCATGGTGGACTCCTGCTGCCAGGAATACGCACTTGGCTCGACCGCCCTCTCAGGCTTTTTGGGGACCTGGCCCTGCCTACTGGTTGCGAACCCACTGCTCCGCGAGCTTGCGCCCCTGGGCCGCCCCCTGCTTGCGGACCTGGCCGTCGACCACCTGGTCGAGCTTCTGGCCCAGGTCGACCTCGCCCAGGGTGCCCGCGCCCAGGCGGTCGCCGAGCTGCAGCGACTGCCCGAGCTTGCTCGCGGCCTCGGCGCCGAAGTGGGCGCCCGACTTGCCCGCGAGCTGGACTGGGGTCTTGCCGCCGTCGCCGAGGCTCAGTCCGACGCTGCTCAGGCTGACGTTGACCTTGCCCAGGCCCGCGTTGACCTGGCTCAGGCCGGGGACCTCGCCGACCTCGGCCGCCACGCGGTCGCCGATCTGGGTTCCGAGCTTGGTGCCCTGCTGCTCGAATTGCTTCACGACCTGCTTGTCGAGCTGCCGCGCCAGGTCGACCTCGCCCAGGGGGCCGAGCTTCACGGTCCCCAGCCCGAGCTTGTCCCCGAGCTGCACCTGCTCACCGAGCTGGCCGGCGAAGTTTCCGCCGACCTTGCCCGCCATTTGCCCGACGCTCTTGCCGGCGTCGCCGAGGTCGAGGCCGACCTGACCCAGGCGCTCGTTGACCTGCCCCAGTCCGTCGTTGAAGGCGCCCAGCGAGCCGCCGCCGAGCCCGCCGAGGCCCGAGCCACCGCCGAGCCCGCCGAGGCCCGAGCCGCCGCCGAGGGCGCTGCCGACCTGCCCGGTGTAGTTCTGCAGGTTCATGCCCGCGCCGATCCGGCCGTAGCGCTTGAGGACCTGCTCGATCATGGAGCTGATCCCCTGCTTGGCGCCGGGCCAGGTAATGTCCATGGCCGTGTTCGGGCCCATCCACCACGAGGAGGCGAGGGTCGCGAAGTAGGGCACCGTGACCAGCACGAGCATGCTGTTGACCAGGCCCTTTTGCCGCGAGCTGACCTGCTTCACGAGCTTGCTGAGGAACTTCATCATTTGGAAGCCCCCCGCCGCGCCGCCGGGGGCCTGACGCAGCTCCTTGAGCGCGGCCTCGGAGATCTTGACCGCCTCGAGCTTGAACGCGAGGTCCTCCTGGCTGCTGGTGTCGAGGAAGGGCAGCGAGGTGCTGGTGTGGTGTCCGCGGCGCTGGGTCAGGCCGCCGAGCCCGCCGCCCTCCAGCAGCCGATAGGCCGGGATCCGCGAGCTCTGCGAGCTGAACTGGGAGAAGGCGCCGGTCTGCGAGCGGAGGTCGGTGAGCTGCTCGAGCTCGCGCAGGTTCGAGTCGTAGTCGGGGATCGCGTCCGCGTCGAAGAAGGCCGTGGCCTGCTCCTGGAAGCGCAGGTTGGCCTCCTTCTGCCGTGCGATATGCCGCTCCTTCTTGCGACGGCTGAGGCCGCCGAACAGGCCTCCGTAGGCCAGGGGCGTGCAAACCAGGGCAAACGCGCAGACGACGACGAGCTTCTTCATGGGTCCCTCCTGCGACCGCGACGCTCACGTCGCAGGTCATGTCCTTCCGAGGAGGGTCTACGCAGGTCGCGCGCCGGGCGTAAATTCCATGAAGCCAGCGTGTTGGCGCAGGGTGCCCAAACCGGACAGGGATCCTTGCGAGAACCGGCCCAGATTCGCTCCAGCGGACC
>JAGQRJ010000210.1 GCA_020425635.1 Planctomycetota bacterium
AGGGTCCCGATCAGCTCCTCCAGCCCCTCCGTCGGTCGCGCGGCGCTCACGAAGAGTTCGACGTCGGCCGCGGCCAACAATTCGAGGATCCGAGTGAGCTGCCCCTCGGCCTCGAGGCGCGCGAACTCGAGGGCCAGCTCCTCGTTGACGCGGTAGAAGCTCGAGGGGTCGGGGGTCATGCCCCGAGTATATCGAGCGGGGGTGCGCTGGGCCGGATCCGTCCGTCGCCGCGGGTAGACTCGACGCATGTTCGACGTGATCGTGCGTGGTGGGGCGGTGTTCGACGGCACCCGGGGGGGCCCGCGGAGCGTGGACCTCGGGGTCCGCGACGGGGCGCTCGTGGAGCTCGGCGACCTCGGCGCCGCCGAGGCGGGTGAGGTGCTCGACGCGCGCGGCGCCTGGGTCGTCCCGGGCTTCGTCGACGTGCACACGCACTACGACCTGTGCCTCGGCTGGGAGGGCTTGAGCGCGCACTGCCTGCGCCAGGGGATCACCTCGGTGATCGGCGGCAACTGCGGGCTCGGCGACCCCGACGTGCTCGAGGTGCTGGGGCGCGCGCGCGGCGCGGCGTTGGGGATCAACTTCGGCGCGCTCCTCCCCCTGGGCCCGCTGCGCTCGACGGTCGTGCCCCGCGCGGAGAACCGCCCGGCCACCGCCCGCGAGCTGGCCCTCGTGGTGGCCGCGATCGAGCGCGAGCTCGACCGCGGCGCGCTGGGCTTGAGCTGGGGTCCGTATCACGCCAACTCGCTGATCGGCCCCGCCGAGCTGCGGGCCTGCCTCGCCCCGCTGGCCGCGCGTGGCAAGCCCTTCGTCGTGCACCGCCGCAGCGAGGGCGAGCACGGCCTCGCGGCCACCGAGGAGGCGATCGGCCACGCCCGCGCGGCGGGGGTCGGGCTGCAGATCTCGCACCTCAAGACCGCGGGGCGGCTCAACTGGGGCGACTTCGAGCCGGTGCTCGAGTGCGTCGACGCCGCGCGCAAGGACCTCGACCTGGGCGTCGACGTCTACCCCTACGACGCGAGCCTGACCTACCTCTCCGCCGCGATCCCCGACGCGCTGAAGGCCGACGGCGGGCTGCTCGCTCGCCTGGCCGACCCCGCTCAGCGCGAGGTCGCGCGGGTCGGGGTCACCCAGTGGTTCAGCATGCGCCAGGGCCCGGGCTCGATCGTGGTCCACGCGCCCTCCCTCGCCCCCGACGCGGGCGGCGCGACCTTGGAGGCGCTCAGCGCCCGGCTCGGGGTCGACGACCCCGCGGAGGCGCTGCTGCAGCTGGTCGAGCACGACGCGGAGGGCACCGGCGGCTGGGCGACCTACCTGGAAATGATGTCCCCCGCCCAGGTGCAGGCGGTCCTCGACCTGGGCTACGCGGCGGTCGCCTCCGACGCGGTGCCCGACGCCTCCGGGGTCGGCATGGGCGACAGCACGCACCCGCGCGCCTTCTCGACCTACGCCCGCGCCCTGACCCAGGCGGCCGCGCGGGGCGACGCGGCCCTCGCCGAGACGATCTACCGCTCGACCGCCTACCCCGCCGCGCGCTTCGGCCTCGCCCGCGGCGTGCTCCGGCCCGGCGCCGCGGCGGACCTGGTCGTGCTCCGGAACCTGCGCGACGAGGCGAGCTACGTGACCCCCGACCGCTACCCGAGCGGGGTCGAGCACGTGCTGGTCGGGGGACGCGTCGCGCTCCGCGCCGGCGAGCCGACCGGCGTCGCCGCGGGGTCGCTGCTGACGCGCTAGCAGCCTCGGTCTCGGTGTCGGCGTCGGTGTCGGCGTCGGAGTCGGCGTCGGAGTCGGTGTCGGTGTCGGTGTCGGAGTCGGTGTCGGAGTCGGAGTCGGTGTCGGTGTCGGTGTCGGTGTCGGTGTCGGTGTCGGAGTCGGTGTCGGTGTCGGTGTCGGTGTC
>JAGQRJ010000211.1 GCA_020425635.1 Planctomycetota bacterium
CGGCGTTGTCCGAAATGCCCCGTAGGGGCCGAGCTTGCCTCGGCCCGGACGTTCGCCCCACGCGTCGCCCTGCCTCCCGACGCGCCGAAACCGGGGGCGCCCCAGGCAGGCCAGGCGACGCGGGTGCCTCGGGGTCCGGGCCGAGGCAAGCTCGGCCCCTACGGGGGGTGTCGAACGCCTCGTCTCGGCCTCGGCTACGCCGGGCGCAGGCCCGGGCCGAGCTCGGAGTCGGCGGGGGACTCGAAGTCCTCCACCGGACCCAGCCCGCTGGGGACGGAGTCGGTGAAGCGCCGAATCACCCCTTGCTGCTCGGCCCAGGGCAGCTCGAGGAAGCGGTTGAGCACGTCGGTCTCCAGCCCGAGCACGGTCATGCGTATCGCGTCGCGCCAGGCCTCCTGCTCCTCGGGATCGAGGCGCATGACCAGGTGCAGGGCCTCTTGCTCTCGCCGGGCGAGCTCGGGGGCCGACCAGCGGCGCTCCCCGAGGGCGGCCCAGCCGGCCGCGTTCGAGAGCGCGTGATTGAGCGCGTGGGCGTCCATGGCGCGGCGGACGAGGAGCGCGAAGCCGCCGAGGGCCCCGGCGGCCATGGGCATGAAGGGGTTCGGCATGGCGTTGAGCAGCGAGTCGATCGCGAACAGCGAGAGCAGCACGCAGAGCCCCGTGGCGGGCGCCAGGTCGGCCCGCCCGAGCAGGGGCGGGGGCACGGTCGACAGCCAGAGCCAGGTCGGGAGCAGGAAGGCGAGGGTCAGGCCGCACAGCCCGACGTAGCCGAAGCGCCCGAACGCAAGGATCCAGCGCCCGTCGGCGGTGGTGATCTTCTTGCCCGACTCGGCGTAGAGCATGGAGCGCCCCCAGCGCCCCCAGCCGAGCAGGGGGCGCTTGAGCGCGCGGTCGATCAGCAGCGTCTCGTTCTCCAGGCGGAACTCCACCGACTGCGCGCGGTCGGCGCTGACGTTCTTGCGAATCGCCGTCACGAAGCGGTCCCCGGTCCAGGCCCCAGAGATCCGCACGGCGTAGTAGCTCGGCGGGATCAAGGTCAGCGCCACGACGAGCCAGCGAACCCCGAGCGTCCGCGACAGGTAGAGCGCGAACCCGCCGCAGAGCATGAGCACCAGCGCGCCGAGCGACTTGACCAGGAGCGTGGTCACCGCGAGCACCGCGAGCGCGGGGACGAGGAAGGACTCCGAGCGACGGAAGCTGCCGCTGATCACGACCCACCAGCTGATCAGCGTCCCCATGGACATCCACATGCCGACCGCGAGCCCGTGCTGCAGGAACACCGTGGGGCGCCAGCCGCCGAGGCGGTAGGTCTGGGCGAAGCGGTGCTGGTGCATGCCGTAGACGATCCGGTGCAGCTGCGGGCTCATGCGCACCTCGTACAGACAGAGCGGAATGTAGAGCATGGCCCCGAGCACCAGCCCGCCGACCAGGGTCCTCACGCCCACCGCGTCGCTGAAGTAGACCCGCGCCAGGAGGTAGGGGATCCCGAACTCGAGCGACTGGTCGAGGATCGAGGACACGCCCTCGTAAGGGCCGAGCCCGTTGCTCATGCTCGTGGCGAAGGGGCCCACGACCCACACGAGCGCGGGGAGGTCGATCCAGCTCGGGCGGTAGGAGAGCAAGCGCCCGAGGTCGAACACGCACACCCCGGCGAGCACTCCGAGCACCATGGCGGTGGTCCGGTCGTAGTCGGGGAGCACCCCGGGCATTTTGATCAGGGTCTGCGGCAGGAACAGGTAGCCGATCAAGAACCCGCCGACGACCGCGCGCACAGGCGAGAGCACCGCGAACAGGAGCACGCCGAGCGGGAACATCAGGATCAGGGCCAGGTCTGCGAGGGTCACGTGCGCGGACCTCGCCGAAGTCGGCCGAGGGTCGAGGCCGCCGCGGAGGAGCGCGTGGGGGTCGGGGCGGGTCGCCGCATGGCCGCGATTGTAGACGATCGCGGCCCCGACGCCCGCCTCGTCTTGGCCCGGCGAGGCGCCTCCCCAGGCCGGTAAGCTATCCTCAGAGCGACGAGCGGATCGTGAGGGCGCGTGGGACGGCGAGGCGGCGGCAGCAACTCCAAGATCTTCCTGATCGTGGCCGGGGTGATCGCCCTCGGGATCGGCGTGGGAGCGGTCCTGGTCGTGCGCCGCAACCAGAGCGCGCCCTACCGAATCAAGAAGCTCAAGGCCGAGGTCTCGGTCCACGTGCGTCGCGGCAAGCCCGAGCTCGCCGCGAAGAAGCTCGAGGAGCTGCTCGCGCTCGACCCCGACGACGTCAGCCAGGCCGTGCTCCTGGCCCAGCTCTACCGCCAGCTCGACGAGGACGCGCGCGCCGAGGCGCTCCTCCGCGATCACCTTCAGCGCGCCCCCGAAGACCTCTCGCTGGCGATCGCCCTCGGCGAGCTGCTCCTCGCCGAAGGCCGCCTCCCCGAGGTCCTCGCGCTCCTCGGCCCCAAGGTCGAGGGGCTCAAGGAGCACCCCGACGTCGCCGAGCGGAGCCGCGCGCTGATCCTCCTTGGCCAGAGCCACACCCTGGCGGGCGACCCGCTCGCCGCGCTGCCGCTCCTCGACGAGGCGGTCAAGCTGCGCGAGACCTACGGGCTCCAGGCCAGCAAGCTCGAGACCGGCGACACCCGGGTCTCGGCTCAGCTCGCGCTGGGCGACGCGCTGGTCGCGGCGGGGCGCTGGGCAGAGGCCGAGCGGATCCTGCGCCAGGCCTACCAGGCCGCCCGCGACGGGATCGAGATCAACCTCGCCCTGGCGCACGTGCTCGACCGCGGCGGGCGCACCGAGGAGGCCGTGGCCCTGCTCGAGCGCTTGTTCGCGGAGCGCAAGGAGAGCCGAGCCGAGGTCCTGCCGCGGCTCGGCAACTTCCTGATCCGGATCGATCAGACGGGGCGCGTCGAGGCCCTGGCCGCCTCCCTCGACAGCCAGGGAGACCCGACCAGCGAGGGCATGGCCGCCTACCTCCGAGGCCTCGTGGCCCTCGACGCGGGTCAGCTCCTCACCGCCGAGCGCCAGCTCACCCGCATGGCCGAGCTGCTCCCGAGCTCGCTCCCCGCGCGCCTGCTGCTCGCGCGGGTCGCGCTCCTCGCCGGGAGCTTCACGCGCGCGGAGGCGGCCTACGGCGAGGTGCTCGAGCTCGCCCCCGCGAACGCCGAGGCAGAGCTCGGCATGCTCGCGCTCGAGGAGGACGCGGGGCGCTGGGCCGCGGCCGAGGCCCGCGCCCGCCGCCTGCTGGAGCGCTCCGTGACGCGGCCGGCGGCGGCCTCGCTCCTGCTGCGGCGGGTGGCGGCGGGGCAAGACCCCGGCCCGGTGCTCAGCGAGCTCGACCGGCTGCGCGAGGCCAGATCGGAAGA
>JAGQRJ010000212.1 GCA_020425635.1 Planctomycetota bacterium
AGAGTCCGACACCGACGCCGAGACAGAGTCCGACACCGACGCCGAGACAGAGTCCGACACCGACGCCGACACCGACACCGACACCGACACCGACACCGACGCCGACACCGACGCCGACGCCGATCCGGAAACCTCAGGCAACCAAGCCGTAGGGGCGGAGCTTGCCTCCGCCCGCGGTCCCGCTCGCCCGCGTCGCCTTGTTCCCGACACCGACACCGACGCCGACGCCGAGACCGAGGTTGCCGCGGCGAGGCCAGACCCCGCGCCGAGCGCAGACCCCGCGCCGGCCGCCGCCGCGCCGCAGCCGGCCCCCGAGCACCAACGCCTCGACGCCGAGTCGGGGATCGACGAGTCGTGGTTCGCCAACTTCGCCGAGTGGGTCAAGACGCACCCGGGGCTGGCGCTGGTCATGTTCCTCGTGGTCTTCGCGGGGCCGTTCGTGGTCAACGCCTGGCACCAGAACCGGATCCGCGCGCAGCTGCACCTGGCCCTCGACGCCTGGCAGGGCGAGCTGCTCGAGGCCGGGCTGCCGATCCCCTTCGTCCCGCCCAAGGACCTCCCCCTTCCGCGCGGGTTCCCCCAGGCCCCCGACGAGCTCTTCGCCTGGGCGGGGTTCCTCGAGCGCAAGGAGGTGCTCTCGGCCTGGCGTGAGCGCCTGGGCGGGGCCGCGCCGACGCCGCCCGGCGGAGACGACCCCTGGGCCGCCGCGATCCGGGTGTGCCTCAAGCTGCACCGCGCCGAAGGCGGCGACCCCGCGGCCCTCGACGGACTCGACGCCGACCTCGCCTCGAGCCCCGCGGAGGTCCGGCCCGTGCTCGACCTCACCCGGCGCCTGGTCGCCGGCGAGCAAGGGATCAACGGCCGCGCGCGGGAGCTGCTCGCCAAGCCCCCGGAGGGCTGCGAGCGCCCGCTGCGCGCGCTGCTCTACGAGGCGCGGCGGCGGCAGATCGCGAAGACCCTCGCCGGGCGACCGCCGCTCAAGGGCGACGTCGCCGAGCTCGCGCGCCTGGCCGAGGCGGGCGCGCTCGCGCTGCCCGAGGCGCTCGAAGCCGCGGGCGAGGGCCTGCTGGCGGTGCTCGAGCCCGGCGACGGCGACCTCGAGCGCGCCGAGTCCATGATCGAGACCTTCGAGATCCTGCGCGCCAAGCCGGCCGGGGTCCGCCTCGGCGCCGCCTGGGAGCTCACCCGCGCGGGCGTCGGCCGCGTGCTCGCCGCCCATTGGGCCGACCCGCGCGCCCCCCTCGAGCCTGCGCTCGCCCTCCTGGCGCGCCTGCGCGAGGTCGAGCCCGAGGCCGACGTCCCGCTGGACGCGCTCACCGGCTGGCGCGACGAGCTCCAGAGCGTGGTCAACGACGGCCGGCGCCTGGGGGCCCTGGCCCGCAAGCTGCTCGAGCTCGGCTACCTGCCGCGGACCCTGGAGGCCGTGCTGCTCGAGGCGAAGGCCCCCGAGGGCGAGACCCCCGGCCTGCACTTGCTCCGCGCGCTCCAGGCCAGCGTGGCCTTCGAGCGCGGCGCGGGCGAGGCCCCCGACCCCAGCCTGTGGGCCGCCGTCGAGGCGAGCCTCGCGGGGCGCAGCGACCCCGTCGCGCGGCGGATCCTGGCCCAGCGCGCCTACCGCCGCGCGGTCGAGAACCGCTACGGCGGGAACGTCGACGAGCAGGACTGGGTCGCCGCAGCGCGGCGCCTGGGCTACGTCCCCGCCTACCGCCTGGAGGCCGAGGCCGCCACCTGGCTGCAGCTCGACCCGGCGCTGGAGGCCCTGGACGCGGCGCTCGAAGACCTCGCCAGCGGCGGCGAGCTCCCCGAGGCGCGCCTGGAGCTCGACCCGGCGCGCGCGCGCCAGCTCGAGGCCGAGGGCCGGCCCACGAACCTCGACGGCCTGGGGGTCGAGCGCTCTCGCGTGCTCGCCCAGCGCGCGCTGCTCCTCGCGCAGATCGGCCGCTACGCCGAGGCGTCGGTGGGCGCGCTCGACGCCCTCAACGCCGGGCGGACCGCCCTGGCCTACGAGGCCCTGGCCCAAGCCGAAGAGGGTCGGGGTCACGTTCCCCAAGCGTTCCAAGCGGCCCGCAACGGGCTCAATGCGTCACCGACCCCGCGGGAGCGGGGGCGGCTGGAGGCCTTGCTCCAGCGCATTCAGCCGCGCTGAGGCCGCTCCCCCAACGACTTGAAGTGCGCCTGCGTGCCGGGCCCAGTGACACGCGGCCGCCGGCTGAGGCGCTCCTGGGGCTATCCCCAGGCCTTTGAAACTTACGTGACCCGGCGGGACGCGCTGAGAAACTCACGACGCACGGATCTGAGCCTGTGTGGAGCGAATGCTGAGGCGATCCTGGTCCACGTCGGAGACGTCAGGTATGGTGATCTCCAGGACGGGAGCGGAGGAATGTCAGAAGATTTCTTCGAGGGCTTGGATGAGACGAAAGAGCGTCTCAGCGCCAAGAACCGCGGGACTTCACTCGAACAGCAAGACCGGTGGCGGGTCCTCTACGAGATCTCCACGCTGTTCAACTCGCCGATCTACAGCTTCGAGGAGATCCTGGAGATCATTCTCGAAATGACGATTCGGATCACCGAGGCGGACCGCGGTCTGCTGCTCCTCTACGAGGACGACTCGGACGAGCTGAACGTCAAGCTGGCCAAGGACATGGACTTCTCGACCCTCCCCAAGGAGGAGCGGGAGGTCTCCGAGAGCGTGATCGGCGACGTGGTTCGCACCGAGCAGCCGATCTGTATCGCCAACGTCGAGCACGACAAGAAGTTCAGCGAGCTGAGCTCGATCATCGACCTCAAGATCCTCTCGGTCATGTGCGTCCCGCTCAAGGTCACGCTCCGCGACGAACACGTGGGCGGGAAACGCTCGGTCGAGACGCTCACGACCCGCAAGATCCTGGGCGTGCTCTACGTCGACAGCCGCTCGATCACCAAGAGCTTCTCGGCCGCCGACCTCGAGCTGTTCCAGGCCCTGGCCAACAACGCGACCACCGCGATCCTCAACGCGAGCATGTACCAGCTCGCGGTGTGCGACCCCGCCACCGGGATCTACACCCGCAACCACTTCCAGAAGCGGCTGCGGGACGAGGTCAAGCTGGCGCGCAAGAGCGGCAGCCCCCTGGCGCTGATCATCGTCGACATCGACCACCTGCGCCGGATCAACGCCGAGCGAGGCTACGTCGAGGCCGACACCGTGATCGTGCGCGTGGCCGAGCTGCTCAAGGACCGCACCCGCGGGATCGACGTCGTCGCCCGCTACGGCGGCGGCAAGTACGTGGCGCTGCTCCCGCAGACCGACGCCGAGGGCGCGGAGGCGGTGGCCAACAAGATCCTCGGCGCGGTCGCCGGCGAGACCTTCTTCGGCCGGATCGGCGGGGTGACCTGCTCGGCCGGCGTGGCGACCCTCGAGACGAGCGTCTCCTCGGGCGAGCTGCTCAAGCGCGCCGACCTCTCGCTCTACGACGCCAAGCGCAGCGGGCGCAACACCTACCGCCTCTACCACGACAACCTCGCGGCCACCGCCAAGCGCACGGACCAGCTGGCCGGCGTGCTCAGCGGAGACCCCACCCGCGACTACCGCAACACGCTGATGCTCCTCGAGACGATCGAGGAGATCCACAAGCGCACCGACTTCGAGGAGCTGCTCCCCCACGTGGTGGACACGATCGTGGACATCACCCAGGCCGAGCGCGGGATCCTCCTCCTCCGCGACGAGAGCGGGACCCTCGTCCCGCGGGTGTGCCGCGACAAGGACAAGCGCGACGTCGAGGCCCGCGACTTCTCGCGGAGCGTGGTCGACCGCGTGATCGAGAGCGACCAGGCCGTCCGCGAGAGCTTCAGCGAGGGCGGGCCGGTCAGCAGCCAGTCGATCAGCAACTTCTCGATCCGCGCGGTCATGTGCACGCCGCTCACGATCACGACCCCCAACGGGGGGCAGCGCACCTTCGGCGCGGTCTACGTCGACACCCAGAAGCCCAAGGAGGAGTTCGACGAGTCATCGCTCGCGTTCTTCTACACGATCAGCCGCCAGGTGGCGGTCGCGATCGAGAACACGCGGCTCTACGACCAGGTCGCCTCGCTCAACCGCCAGCTGCAGGCCAAGCTCGACACCACCGAGCGCGAATTGGAGCAGGTCCGCGTCGAGCTCGAGGACCGCACCAAGCAGATCGAGCTGCGCTACAACTACGACAACATCGTCGGTCAGTCGTCGCGCATGCAGGAGATCTTCCGGCTCCTCGACCGGATCACGGACACCACCGTGCCCGTGTTCATTCACGGCGAGTCGGGCACCGGCAAGGAGCTGGTGGCCAAGGCGATCCACTACAACGGGCCGCGCCGCAAGTTCCGCATGATCTCGGAGAACTGCGCCGCGACCTCGGAGTCGCTGCTCGAGAGCGAGCTCTTCGGCTACGTGCGCGGCGCGTTCACCGGCGCCCACGCCGACCGCAAGGGTCTGTTCGAGCTCGCCAACAAGGGCACGCTCTTCCTCGACGAGGTCGGCGACATGTCGCTCTCGATGCAGAAGAAGCTGCTGCGCGTGCTGCAGGAGGGCGAGATCCGCCGGGTGGGCGGCAAGGACACGATCCAGGTCGACGTGCGGATCGTCTCCGCGTCGAACAAGGACCTCAAGCAGCTCACCGAAGAAGGCAAGTTCCGCGAGGACCTCTACTACCGGCTGAACGTGGTCAAGGTCGACCTGCCCCCGCTGCGCGACCGCAAGGAAGACCTCCCGCTGCTGATCGACCACTTCCTCAAGGACGAGAGCACCGGGATTCCGGCGCGCTTCAGCAGCGAGGCGCTGCAAATGATGATGCGCTACAACTGGCCGGGCAACATTCGCGAGCTGCGCAACGTCGTGGAGCGGGCGAAGATCATCTCCGACGGCGACATGATCAACAAAGACGCCGTGATCCTCGACACCGTCTACGACCCGCGCCAGCAGACCGGCTCCCCCATGGGCACCCCCATGAATCGCCCCGGCGGCGCGCTCCAGCCGCCCCCGGGCATGAGCGAAATGCCCGCCGAGCCCTACTACTTCGACCTCAACGAGCGCCAACGCAAGCTGGTCGAATACCTCAAGACCTACGGCTCGATCCGCAACCGCGACTACTACGAGATCATGCAGGTCTCGAAGTCCACGGGCTGGCGCGACATCAAGAACCTGATCGAGCGCCAGATCGTCCAGTCCCACGGCAAGGGCAAGGGCTCGATCTACACGCTCGCCGACAAGGACCAGGGCGCGTCGAGCTAGACCCGCGGGGCGCGGACGAGATCGATCCGCGCCCCCGCTGGCGTCGTCTGAGCGAGCCGGTATTATCCTGCTTCAACCCGAGTCAGTGTTCGAGGAGAGCCATGACCCACGTCGTCGCCGAACCTTGCGTCATGTGCAAGTACACCGAGTGCGTTGCTGTCTGCCCCGTCGACTGCTTCTACGAGGGCGAGAACACCCTCGTGATCCACACCGAGGAGTGCATCGACTGCGGCGCCTGCGTGCCCGTGTGCCCGACCACCGCGATCTTCTCGGAGGACGACCTCCCCGAGAAGTGGAGCCACTACCTGCAGCTCGCCGAGAGGGTGCAGGACGACTGGCCGAACATCACGGAGAAGAAAGACGCCCTCCCCGACGCCGACGAGTGGGCGAAGGTCGAGGACAAGAAGGAAAAGCTGAGCGAGGCGCCGTTCTCCGAGTAAGGGATCGGCCTCGACAGCCCCTGGCGCCCGCGCGACGCGGGCGCGGGTGAGCGAGTTGGCCATGGTCGAGCTGTTGCTGCGCGAGGAGCTCCAGGCGCGAGAGCGCGAAACGCTGGCTCCGTGGGCATTCCCCAGCAGCGCGAGCCAGGGCCGAGTCCACGCGGAGCCCGAGCAGAACTTCCACACCCCCTTTCAGCGCGATCGCGAGCGGGTGATCCACTCGCGGGCGTTCCGCCGCCTGCAGTACAAGACCCAGGTCTTCGTCAATCACGAGGGCGACTACTACCGCACCCGCTTGACGCACACGATCGAGGTCGCGCAAATGGCCCGCACGGTGGCGCGCACCCTGCGCCTCAACGCGGACCTCTGCGAGACGATCGCCCTCGCCCACGACCTGGGGCACCCGCCCTTTGGTCACGCCGGGGAGCGCGCCCTGGCGAAGCTCCTCGCCGAGCACGGCGGCTTCGAGCACAACGCCCAGGCCCTGCGCCTCGTCGACCTGCTCGAGCGGCGCTACACCTTGTTCCGCGGGTTGAACCTGAGCTACGAGGTGCGCGAGGGGATCTGGAAGCGCCGCGACACCACGACCTGCCGACACCTGGGCTACGTGGACACCTTCGACCTCGCCCGGGCCCCCCTGCTCGAGGCCCAGGTCGCCGACGTGGTCGACAGCATTTGCTACGACCACCACGACCTCGACGACGCGCTCAAGTCGGGCCTCCTGCACCCCAGCGAGCTGAGCGGGATCGAGCTCTGGGACGAGGCCTGCGCCAGCGTCGAGGCGACCATGGCCGCGCTCGGCCCCGCCGCCGACTGCGCCGAGCGCGTGCGGCGCCAGGAGATCGTGCGCTACCTCCGCCACCTCCAGGTCCGCGACCTGATCCAGACCACCCGCGACCGCATGCAGGCCCAGGGGATCACCTCCCTGGAGGACGTGCGCCAGGCCCCGGTCCCGCTGGTCGGGCTCTCGGCCGAGGCCACGCGCAAGAAGCGCGAGCTGCAGGAGTTCCTCTTCCGCCAGGTCTACCGCCACTACCGCGTGGTGCGCCTGGTCGAGAAGGCCCGGCGCACGCTGAATCGGCTGTTCGAGGCCTTCTGCGAGCAGCCGCAGCAGCTCCCCGACGAATACCGCGAGTGGGTCGAGGTCGCGGGGCTCGAGCGCGGCGTGGCCGACTACCTCGCGGGCATGACCGACCGCTACGCGCAGCACGAATACCGTAAGCTGTTTCGACCCTTCGAGCCCATGTGAGCATGTCCAAGCCCCCTCCCGTCGACGCCTCCGAGCAGCGCCTGGCGCTGTTTACCCTGCGCGCGTTCTTCTTCGTGAGCGCCATGGGGCTCGGGCTCTACGTGGCCCAGAACGCCGAGGCCACGGGCATGCAGTTCGTGTCCATGATCGTCTCGGGCCTGATCGCGATCTGCGTGATCCTCGTCGACTACATGGCCGTGGCGCGCAGCTCGATCGGCACGGTCTCGGCGATCGTGTTCGGGCTCCTGATCGGGCTCCTGGTCGCGCAGATCTTCGTGGGGATCGTGTCGCTGGTGGGAGACTTCGAGAGCGAGGGCGGCAAGGAGACCCTGGGCGCGATCCGCCTCGCCCTGGTGTTGATCTTCTGCTACCTCGGCCCGGCCTACATTCTCCGCACCCAGGACGACCTGCGCTTCATCGTGCCCTACGTCGAGTTTCGCCGGCAGGCCCAGGGCCCGCGCCCGCTGATCCTCGACACGAGCGCGATCATCGACGGGCGGATCGTCGACGTCGCGCGCTGCAACGTGTTCGACGCGCCGCTGGTGGTCCCCCGCTTCGTGATCGAGGAGCTGCAGAAGATCGCCGACTCCGGCGACCGCGCT
Organism: Planctomycetota bacterium; assembly: GCA_020425635.1. GTDB lineage: Bacteria > Planctomycetota > J058 > J058 > J058 > JAGQRJ01. The sequence continues at coordinate 7,531 of JAGQRJ010000212.1, forward strand.
CGCCGCGAGCGCGGACGCAAGGGGCTCGAGCGGCTCAAGCTGCTGCGCGACGAGACGGGCGTCGAGGTCGAGGTGATCGCGGCCACCTACGCCCAGCACACCGAGGTCGACCGCCGCCTGATCGAGGTCACGCGCACGCGCGAAGGCAAGCTCGTGACCTGCGACTACAACCTGCAACAGGTGTGCGAGGTCGAGGGCGTGCCCTCGATCAACCTCAACCAGCTCGCGGCGGCGGTCAAGCTCAGCTTCGTGGCGGGCGAGCTCATGAGCGTGCGGATCACCCGCCGCGGCGAGGGCCCCGAGCAGGGCGTCGGCTACCTGGAAGACGGGACCATGGTGGTGGTCGAGGGGGCCCGCGAGAGCAAGGGCCAGACCGTGACCTGCGAGATCACCTCGACGATCCAGAGCAGCCAGGGCCGCATGGTGTTCGCGCGGCTGCGGAGCGAAGGCTCGGCGCCGAGCGAGGACCCCAAGCCCGAAGACCCGGCGCCGGCCGAGGGGGCGTCCGCTTGAGCGCGAGCGGGGTGGTCGTGGCGGCGGGCCTCGGGCTCCGCCTGCGGGCGGAGCTCGGCGAGCGCACCCCGCGCAAGGCCTACGTGACCCTCGCGGAGCGACCGCTGGTGGTGTGGTCGACCTGGGCCCTGGCCCGGGTCGAGGGCGTGGACGAGGTCGTGGTGGTGGTGCACCCCGACGACCTCGAGGAGCTCGAGCGCTCGCAGCTCGGCGCCGCCCTGCGGGCCTCGGGCGCCACGGCCTTCGTCGCCGGAGGGGCGCGCCGCCAGGACTCGGTGCGCAACGGGATCCAGGCCTGCCGCGCGGGCGCGGAGCGCTTCGTGCTGGTGCACGACGCCGCGCGCCCCTTGCTCGACCCAAGCGACGCCAAGCGCGCCCTCGAGGCCGCGCGCGAGGTCGGGGCGGCGCTGCTCGCGCTCCCGGTGCGCGACACGGTCAAGCGCGGAGACGACGTGGCCTGCGTGACCGAGACGGTCCCCCGCGACGGCCTGTGGCTCGCTCAGACGCCCCAGATCGGACGCCGCGACGCCCTGCTCGCCGCCCTCGACGCGGCCGACGCGGCCGGGGTCGAGGTCACCGACGAAGCCGCCGCCCTCGAGCGCGCCGGCCAGCGCGTGCGCCTGGTGCGCGGCTGCGCCGACAACTTCAAGGTCACCACCGCCCCCGACCTCGCGCGGGCGCGCGAGCGCGTGGCCCTCGGCGGCGTGCTCCTCCCGCCGCTGCCGAGCGGCCCGATCGCCAAGCTCAGCGCCCAGCTGCGCAACACGCCGCCCATGGGCACGCGCGTCGACTTCGGCGCGGAGGACTCCGCGGTCGGCGAGCTGCGCACCAAGCTCCGAGGGCTCCCGGCGACCGCCACCCCCCTCGCGGCCACGGTCGGCGCGCCGGCCCCGGCGACGCCGCCCCCCGCCTTCCCCCGCACCGGGATCGGCACCGACCTCCACCGCCTGGTGGCCGGGCGTCCGCTGATCCTCGGCGGCGTCGAGGTGCCCTCGGAGAAGGGGCTCGCCGGACACTCCGACGCCGACGCCCTGACCCACGCGGTGATCGACGGCCTGCTGGGCGCGGCGGGCCTGGGCGACATTGGCGAGCACTTCCCCGACACCGACCCCGCCTACGCAGGCGCCGACAGCATGGCGCTCCTGCGCGCGGCGCGGCTGGCGGTCGAGGAGGCGGGCTTCCGCGTGGGCTACGTCGACGCGATCGTGCACGCCGAGCGCCCCAAGCTCAAGCCGCACAAGGCCGCCATGCGCGAGCGCCTGAGCGACACCCTCGGGGTCCACCCGAGCTGCGTGAACCTCAAGGCCAAGACCGGCGAGCGGGTGGGCCCCGTGGGCCGCGGCGAGGCGATCGCGGCGACCGCCGTCGTGACGCTGCTCCCGCGCTAGCCCGCAAAGCTCACCACGAAGTGGTGAGTTTGCGGGGTAGCCGCCTGCGAAGCAGGCGGGCTGCGCCGGAGCGAGTGGGCGGCTCTGCCGCCGCGAGCGACGCGCAAGCGACAGTGTGTACCCGGCCGCAGGCCGGGTCTCACTGTCTTGAGCAACACTGCTGGCCGCACTTCGAATCCACGAGCGGAGCGAGTGGTGAGACGTGCGGGCTAGCCCGCGGCGCTACCTCAGCCCGGGGATCCCGGGGGGCTGCGGCCGCCCGAGGCGCATGCGCCTCGTGACCTCCCGCAAGAAGGCGTAGGTCGAGCGCACGTGCAGCCGGCGCTGGGTCGGGAGGTAGAGCCAGCGCGGCAGGCGCGGGCGAAAGTCGACGAGGGCCACGACGAGCTGCACCCGCGCCCCGTCCCGGTGCTGCGAGAAGGCCAGGTAGCCCCCAGGGTGGGCGAGCAGGCCGCCCTCGATCGCGCGCTTGAGCTGGGTGGGCGTCTCCTCGGCTGGCGCGAGGCGGATCGCCTGCGGCCACCCCCAGGGCTGGAGCTCGAGGTGCAGCGGCCCCTCGGGGCCCTTCCACGAGGGGCGCACCGCGCCCGCCGAGATCCGCGGGACCCAGGCGAAGTAGGCGCGCTCGAGCTCGCGCAGGCTGAGCTCGCAGGCCCGGGGGAGCTCGATCCACTCGATGCTCACGACCCGGTAGTCGGGGTCGACCCGGCTGTAGCAGCGCGGGCGCGGGTCGTCGCGCCCGGGCCACGGCGCGGGGACGTTGCTAACGGGCGCGTTCACGGGCCAGGGCCTTCGCCCGTTCGCAGAACTCGCGGATCAGGCGCGGCAGGCTGCGCTCCAGAATGAAGCGCACCGCGAACCCCGGCGCCGCGAAGCCTGGGTCCATGGCGTTCTCGTAGCGAAAGGTGTCGCCGCCCTCGTGGATCACGGCCCCCGCGGCGTCGCGAAAGGAGCCGCGCAGGCGCCGCCAGCGCACGGAGTTTTCGCTGCGCTCGAGGGCGAGCACGTAGCGGAACTCCATGCCCGCGATCCCCGCGCGGAACTCGGCTTCGCGCGCGCGCTCGCCGTCGTGCAGGATCGTGACCTTGCGCACGCCCTTCACGAACTTCGGGTAGTGCTCGACGTCCCACACCACGTCCAGCAGGGTCTGGACGGGGACGTCGAGGGTAAAGGTGCGCACGGCCTTGTACACCGCTCCATTCTGCGCGGCTCCTCGGGCTGCGCAAGGCTCAGGAGGGGCTCGCTCCAGGCCGCAGCCTCAGCGAGCCGTGACCCGACTGCCAGGCACGACGTCGAGGCGCCCGTCGGCGAAGCGGACCCAGGCCTTGGTCCCCCCGTCGTAGTCGGCCGCGCGCAGGAGCAGCTCGGCCTCCTCGCCCAGGGCCGTGCAGGCCGCGGGCTGCACGGGGTCGACGCCGCGGAAGGCGCGCACGAAGGGGTTGTGCTCGAGCTCCGCGGCGACCGTCGTCTCCCCCGCGTGCCCGGGGAGCACGCGGGTCTCGGGCGGCAGGCCGAGCAGGACCTCGAGCACCGAGTGCTGCAGGTCGGCGAAGCTCGTGTGGCCCGGGCCGCGGGTGCCTCCCACCGAGCCCTTGAACAGGGTGTCGCCGGTGCACACCAGCTCGCGGTTGACGCGGAAGGCCAGCTGTCCGGCGGTGTGCCCGGGAATGTGCAGCAGCTCGACCGAGAGCTCGCCGGCCTGCAGGTGCTCGCTCCCGCGCAGGGTCCCGTCGACCCCGGGGACGCGGGCGGCCTCGGCCTCGTGGATCAAGACGCGGGCCCCCGGCTGGGTCTGATACGCCGCGTGCTCGCACACGTGGTCGACGTGGTGGTGGGTGAGCAAGACCCAGCGCAGGTCGAGCTGGTGCTCCTCGATCGCGCGCAGGATCGGCTCGGGGGGGGCCCCGGCGTCGATCACCACGGCGGGCTGCCCCGGGCCGGGCGCGATCAGCCAGGTGTTGCTCAACCAGCCCGGGTGGGTGCTCTGGATCACGATCATGGGCGCTGGCGCTCGTGGGGCATGAGGTCGTCGTCGTGGTAGAGGGTCGGCGCGCCCGGCGCCTCGAAAGGCAGCGCGTCGGTGTCGCGGCTGGGGTCGCGGGTCTGCAGCGCCTGCTTGAGCTCGCGCCCGCTGCTGTAGATCACCCACACCCCGAGGGCTGCGAGGAGCAGGTTCCCCCGCGGGAGCCCGAAGGAGATCGCCACCAGGCCGCACACGAAGGCCGCGCAGATCGCGACCACCGTCGCGCTGCGCCACCCGAGCACGGGCCAGAGCGCGGCGCGCAGCAGGCGCCCGCCGTCCATGGGGTAGGCGGGGAGCACGTTGAACACGACCAGGGCGCCGTTGACGACGACCATGACCGTCAGCGCCCAGGCCAGCGAGGGCGGCTGGCGCAGCACCGCGAAGACGTCGGAGGGGGAGCTGAAGGCTCCGGCGAGCATGGCCAGGGGGAGGCACACCCCGAGCAGCAGCAGGTTCGCGAGGGGGCCAGCCGCGGTGCTCGCGAACTCCGCCCAGGGCGTCCGCGGCACGCGCAGCCGGCTCAGCCCGCCGAAGGGGTGCAGGAGGATCTCGTGCGCCTGACCGCGCACCCAGCGCGCCGCCAAGCAGTGCCCGAGCTCGTGCAGGAAGACCGAGAGGAACAGGAGCCCGTTCACGGCGAGCGCGACCCCCGGGCTCGAGAAGTAGTAGAAGCTCAACCCCACCCACAGCACCGCGAAGGAGTGCAGGCGGACGCGAATGTCCCACACCGTGAACAGGGTCCAGCTCATGCCCATGCGTCGATCCTACGCGCTGGCCGTGGCTTTCGGGACGCGGGTCCCCTGGGGTCGGTACAAACACGCCGCGCCGACTTGCCCAAGCGGGCGAGTCGGCGCGGCTGGCTGCGTAGACCCAAGGGTCCGTCGACGCTTAGGTCCGCAACCTCGTCAAGTAGCCACTACACATAATGGATCACCTCCTTTCGCTGGGGACCTTCCGGCCACCAACAGCTACTAGGTGCTGGCTCCGGACGGAGAACCCACGCGCTACGTTTGCGCGAACAAACACGAATTCGAACAACCGAACTCGCGTCTTCACTCTAACCACAGGGGTCCGACAACGCCGGCCTGAGGTCCGAAGTGAATGCAATCGCCCGCCGCCGAGTCCGTGCGAACCCGGGGCTCGAGCTGGTGTTAGCCGAGTTGGCGCTAGAAGATCTTGTAGACGAGCGCGGGCGGTGTGCTCTGCGGCTCCGCGGTGAGCCACACGAAGGTCGCGAACAACCCCGCCACCACGGCCAGCGTGCACAACGCGCTGGCAACGATCACTCGTCCCGGCAAGCGCTCGATCTCGTCGTTCACTGGCTAGAAGATCGTGTAGATGAACGGGGCGATCGCCGAGCTCTCGGCGAACACGATCACCAGGCCGATCACGAGCAGCACGACCACGAGCGGGGCGAGCCACCACTTCTTCTCTTCCTTGAGGAAGAGCATGAACTCGGCCAGCAGCGAGCCTTCGTCCTCCTCGGGCGGGAGGTCGATCTTCGGTGTCTCGGAGTCCTTGACGGTTTCGTCGCTCATGAGCTCGCCTTCTCAAGCGACGGAATTCTACGGGGAGCAGGGACCGAAGTCCAGTGCCGATCATTCTTTAGCCTTTGCGCTCCAAACCGCGTCCTGGTTGGGTTCGCGGACCCCTGCTACGCTGGATGGGCGCACGTGAGACCCCAAGAAGGGTGAGCCATGTCACGATTTATCTTCGGCGCGTTGGCGGCGGCGCTGCTCCTTCCGGTGGCGCGGGCAGACGACGACCACCCGGAGCCCTTCGACCCTCCCAACCAGGAGATCGACAAGGAGCTCGACGAGTCGCTGCGGCGGGAATACGACGAGAACGGGCGTCCGATCGCTCCGCCCCCGGTGAACCCCGACCAGGACCCGCCCTCGGGCGGCGCCAAGGACGACGACCGCCTGCACCTGCGCCTGGGCGGCATGGCGGCCTACTACTACACCCAGCTCAAGAACGTCGAGGTCTCGCGCCGCAAGGGGGCCATTGGCGGCGCTGAGGTGGACTTCAAGGACCAGGGGATCGCCGACCTCGAGGAAGAGCACAGCCTCACCTACCGCGGCTGGTTCGATATCGGGCGCTTCGTGGCCTTCCAGGGCGGCTTCCGCAGCACCGAGTTCTCCGACCTCAAGCGCGCCGAGAGCAGCTTCACCTACGGCTCCACGACCTTCAGCCAGAACCAGTTCGTCGAGACCGAGATCGAGCTGCTGAGCGCGGACCTCGACGTGGTGATCAAGCCGCTCAACAACCGCTGGATCGAGCTCGGGATCTCCTTCGGCGCGCGCTACGTCTACTGGAAGACCGAGTTCGTGAACCCGCAGAACCCGACCGCACGGGAGCAAGACACCGCCGAGGCGCTGGTGCCCATGATCGGCATGGGCCTGGCGCTGCGCCCGGCCCGCCCGATCGAGCTCTTCGTCCGCGGGCGCATCGGTCACTTCGAGTACGAGCGCAAGGACACCCTCCGCCGACGCAACGGCCGCCTCCAGTTCGACGAGGCCTACAGCAAGGAGGCGACCGCGGCCGAGTTCGACCTGGGCCTGCGGATCATGCTCGAGGACACGATCGGCGTGATCGCTGGCTACCGGCTCGACTACGTGGCGATCGAGAGCGAGCGGGCCGCGCGCGCGGACGAGGTCAAGGGCACGGCCCACGGCCTCTACGCGGGCGTCGTGATTCAGTTCTAGGCCGGGACCTCGAGCACGAGCTTGCCGACGTGCTCGCCGGCCTGCATGCGCGCGTGGGCGGCGTCGGCCTCGGCGATCGGGAAGCTGCGGTCCACCAGGGGGCGCAGGCGTCCGTCGGCGAAGAGCGGGAGCACGTCGCGCGCGAAGGCCGCGATCAGCTCGGCCTTCCGCTCGGCGGGCAGGGCGCGCAGGGTCGACCCGCGCACGGTCAGGCGCCGGCTGAGGATCGGGAGCAGGTCGACCTCGGCGCGCCGGCCGCCGAGCAAGCCCACGAGCAGCAGGCGCCCGTCGGGCGCGAGCAGTTCGAGGTTCATGGAGAGGCCCTTCGCGCCGAGGACGTCGAGCACGACGTCGAAGTGCCCGGCGGCGTGCAGCTGCGCCGCGAAGTCGGGCGCCAGGTAGTCGAAGGTCTGCGTGGCGCCGAGGGCGCGCACCTGCTCGGCCTTGCTCCCGCGGGCGCTCGCCCACACGGCGGCGTCGAGGGCGTTGGCGAGCTGGATCGCGGCGGTGCCCACGCCTCCGCTGCCGCCGTGGATCAGCACCCGCTCGCCGACCTTGAGCTCACCCAGCACGACCAGGTTCAGGTAGGCCGTGACGAAGGCCTCCATGAGCGCCGCGGCGTGGATCGGGTCCACGCCGGGGGGGAGCGGGAGCACGTGGCGCGCGTCGACCGCGACGCGTTGCGCGTAGCCGCCGCCGGCGAGCAAGGCCATGCAGGGCGCGCCGGCGGTCCAGCCCTGTACTCCGGGGCCGAGCTCGAGCACCTCGCCCGCGGCCTCGAGGCCGAGGATCGGGCTCGCGCCGTGCGGGGGCGGATAGAGGCCGCGGCGCTGCAGCAGGTCGGCGCGGTTGACGCCGCAGGCGGCGACGCGGACCACGAGCTCCCCGGGACCCGCGATCGGGTCCGGCGCTTCGGCCCAGCGAAGCGCGCCGTCGGGGTCGCTGTGGATCGCGTGCATGCTGGCTAGACCAGCGCGAGGACGCCTTCGGAGATCCCGCTGTCGACGATGTCCCGGACCGCGGCCAGAGCTTGCTCGAGGGTGCGGTGCACCCGCAGCCCGCGGCGGCTCAGCGCGCGCGAGCTGAAGAAGCGATCGAATCGGAACGTGGGCGGCACGACCAGGTGCAGGCGCACGCCGTGGTCGAGGCCTTCCTCGAGGGCGTAGGTGCCCAGGCTGTCGATCGAGCTCAGCTCACGCAGGTCGAGCACGACCCGGGTGATTCCCTCGTCGGCGAGGCGCAACAACTCGGCGCCAAGCTGGCGGGCGTGACGCCCGCGGAGCTTCCCCGAGACCGTGACCCGCGCCGCGTTCGGCGCCAGGGCAACCACGGGAAATACGTTCTGACCCAACATTTGCCTCAACCCTCCCCAGGGCGGTCCCCCTTCTCCGGGACCGGGGTGACGCAGTGCAACTCGAAGGCCAGCCCTAAGTCGCTTGCGCGAAAGTCCCTTACGGAGTGGGGCCCGACCCGATTTCGGGAACTGGCTTCCCGTACTCCAAGGTCCGACGGAAATCGCGGGGTGCGTCGCTCGACGCAACTCGAACGCAGATTCACGCCGAACAAGGACGTGCGGGGTCCGCCCGGCCGAACTGACCCTGGGCGGACGCGAAAGTCGGAAGTCGCTGCTGGCAACTGGCTTGCAAGGGAGGGCCCGTCGCCATGGAGGCGACCGCGCTCCGTGAGGAGTGTTGTGGCTTTTCTTCTCAGAGTTCCTATCTCTTCCCTTAGTCCGCGGCCTCGCTCGTCGAGGCCGCGGGCTTCGTATGTACCGGGGTTGCGGGGTGTAATGCGCTGCGTCGTAGCCCGCCGCTGGGGTTCGGTTCGGTGGGGGGCCCGAACGCGTTGTTTGCGAGCGAGGGCCGGGCGGGGGTAAGCCCCGCCCCTACGTCGGTGGTCGGTGAAGAGATCCGGCTGGGCTCAGGCGCTCGCCGCGTCGCGGGCCTGCTTGGCCCAGGACTCCAGCTGCCGCAGCTGCCCGCCGTAGTCGCGGCGAGCCGCCTTGGCCTGGTTCGCGCGGGCGTTGAGCGCGGCGACCCTGCCCGCGGCGAGCGCGAACTCGCAGGCCGCGGCGGCGTCGTTGACCAGGTTCGGGTTGCCCACCTCAGCCAGGGTCGCGGCCGCCGCCGAGATCTCGCGGGCGGCCGCGAGCTGGGCCTCGGGCACGGACACCGCCGGCCCTCGAGCCGTGGCCAGCGCTCGCTTGCGCGCGGGACCTCGGGGCAGGCCCCAGGCCGCGAGCACGCCGGCGAAGGCGCGCTGGTCGGCCTCGCCGAGGTCCAGCAGGGCCTCGCGCGGCGGCACGCTCGCCAGGA
>JAGQRJ010000213.1 GCA_020425635.1 Planctomycetota bacterium
ATCGCCGAGGCCGCGCCCGAGGAACCCGCGGGGGCGCCCACGGAGCCGGCCGCGACCCCCGCGCCGGCCGAGGTCCCCGCGCCCCCGGCGCCCAAGCGCGGGCTGTTCAGCTTCAAGCTCGCCGGCGGCGGCCCAGACTTCACGCACACCCAGCGCTACCAGGTGATCGGCTCGCTCTCGCGGGTGGGCTTCGACGCCAAGAGCACGCTCCACGACTTCAGCGGGGTCACCTCCAAGGTCGAGGGCACCGTGGTCGCCCGGCTCGACCAGGACGACCCCCACGCCAGCGCCACGATCCGCGCCGCCGCCGCGACCCTGAAGACGGGGGTCGACGGCCGCGACGAAGAAATGTGCAAGGTCCTCGGCGCCGAAGAGCACCCCTGGATCCAGTTCGACCTCGCGGGGCTGGTCGTCACGGCGAGCGACCCCGAGGCCAAGACCTACAAAGGCGTGGGCCACGGGAGCTTCACGATCAAGGGCGTGACCCGCGAGGTCGAGGTGCCCGTGGAGCTGAGCGTCGACGCCTCGCGCCGCCTCGTCGCCTCGGGCGAGGCCAAGCTGAACCTGCTCGACTTCGGGCTCGAGGTCCCCAGCGTGGCGGGCGCGATCAAGGTCGAAGACGAGGTCAAGGTCTGGCTGAGCCTGCGGCTGCGCCTCCTGGGCGACGCCGAGGAGGGCGCGCGGTGAAGCGCCTCCTGCGAGCGGCCTTGGCCGCGACCCTGATCGCCTGCTCGGGCTGCTACGCCTCGAACGTGGTCGCCGAGGGCGACCGCAGCGTGGCGGAGGTCCGCGTCGAGCTCAGGTGGGCGCCCGCGACCGCCGACGACCTGCCCGGCTTCTACGCCTCGGAGTCGGTCGAGGGCGAGGCGGCGGGCGCGCTGCTCAAGGCCTACTACTACTTCGGCGCCGAAGGCGACTACTCCGGCGCGGCGCTGGTCGTCTCCCCCGAGGGCCCGCGCTTCGTCGTGATCGAAGAGGAGGGGCGCTACGCCTTCGCCGACGGGGCGATCGACCTCGCCGACGGCGCGGGCCCCGTGCCCGTCGACGCCGCGCTCGACCACCTGCGCCTGCGCAACCCCGAGACCACGATCGTGTTCAAGCGGGTCGAGCTGCGCTAGTTAGGCTCTGTCCGCAAACTCGGCCAACGCCCTCGCTTGCCCTCGTCGCCGCCGACTGCGTTGGTCGCCGGCCACGTAAACCCACTAGCTCGAGCTCGATTGCCGGGCAGAGGCGAAGGGCGCTACGCTAGGGAGTGCTCTCGGTCGATCAGCGGAACCCACAGCGGCAGACCTGTCCCCTCTGCCGGGATCGCCTGGGGGAGGTCTTCCAGGCCTGCAGCAGCTGCCACACCGAGTATCACGCGGATTGCCTGGCTGAGTTGGGAGGCTGCTCGACCCTCGGCTGCCGGCTCCACGGCGAGCTCCCCGAGACCCTGGAGCGGTGGCACTGCAGGGCGTGCCACGGGCCGCTGCTGAGCGACCTGGCGCGCCGGCGCTGCTCCTGCGGCGCCTTCGTCCACAACGACTGCGTGCGGGCCCATGGCGACACCTGCGAGCAGGCCCAGGAGCTGCTCAAGCCGTTCTTGCCCCCGCGCCCGCCCGCGCGGGTGCGGTCGCTGCTCGACCGCGTGTTCGCCAGCGAATCCAGGTCGCACGCGATCCTGTTTTGCCTGGAGTTCACGGCCTTCTTCACGTTCATGCTCAGCCGCGCCGCGAAGAGCGAAGGCGACGGCGCAGTCGGAGGCTGGCTGCTGGCGACGGGGCTGGTGTTGGGGGTCCTCGCGTGGAGTTCGCACCGCTCGGGGGTGTTCGCCTGGAGTTTGCGCAGACTGCGCCGGGATCGGGACCTCAGCAGGCCCGTCTTCTACGCGCTCGTCCTGCTCGCCTTGGGGTTGGGGATCTGGGCCGTGCTGGCTGGCCTCGACGGGATCCTGGGCCTGGGGTGGGACCTGGTCGGTTAGCCCCCGGGTGCCTCCCCACGCCAGCAGCGATCCGAGGCTCACGCGCCGCGGTCGCCCTGACCGCGCTGGGCGGGGGGGATCCAGGGCAGGCCCAGGGCCTGCACGACCTCCTCCTCGTTGGCGCCGGCGATCAGGCGCCCGCTGGCGCGCTCGATCAGGCCGTGCTGGCTGAGCTGCCAGCCGCGCTTGTTGGCGCGCATGCGCAGCTGAATGTTGTAGGCGCGCGGGCCGGTGAAGTGCAGCAGCGCCGCGCCCCACACGGCGTAGTCTTCGACGCACCACAGCTGGGCGCCCACGCCTTGGGGCAAGACGATCGCGCCGAAGCTCTCGCCGTAGTGCAGGGGCTGCCCGAAGGTGCGGAACAGGCTGACCACCTGCTCGGGCGCCCACACGCCGGGCACGAAGATCAAGTCCACGTCCTTGACCTCGGGCTTGCCGCGCCTGAGTGAGCCCACGATCTCGACCGCGGTCACGTAGGGGCGCAGCGCGACCGCAATGCAGCTCGCGAGGGCGAGGACCTCGGCGTGGGGTCGGCGCGGGGCCTCGTAGCGCGCGCAGAGCTCGCGGACCTCGGGGTCGAGCACGTGCCTGCACTCGTGGCGAAAGCGAAAGCCCTTGCAGGGGCAGCGCGCCTTGCCGCTGGCGAGGACCTCCACGGTGTAGCGGTTGCCGTGGGTGCCGACGACGAGGACCTCGTGCAACACGGCTTGCTTGCGGCGCGCGGGGCTCATGCGCCCATGCTAGGCTCCAAAGCCTCATGTCACAGCGCCTTCTGGGTTTCCTGCCGCGCGGCTCGTGGGTCCTGGCCGTCCTCCTGGGGGCGGCGGTGGCCGTCGCGCAAGACGGGGGTGAGATCGACCGCCGGGTGACCTCCCCCGACGAGCGGCGGCCCCTGGGCGAGCTGGCCCCGATCGACAGCCAGACCTCCGAGATCGAGCGCTTGTTCGTCCCCGAAGACGTCGAACTCCACGGGCTGCCGACCTTTCGCTCGCCCCTCGCCCCCGAGGACCAGGACGAGCCCACGTTTTGGGAGCAGATCGAGCTCCGGCTCGAGGCGCGCGCGCGGGTCGCCCTGGGCCACGACAGCAACGTGTTCCGCTCCCAGCGCCGTCGCCGGGGCGACGGCTTCGTCCACGCCCAGGGCGAGGTCGAGCTGCTCGCCGAGTTCCCCAGCGGGAGCGAGCTCTTCGTCGAGCTCTCCGCCGAGACCCGCGACTACTTCGAGCAGGGCGACGCCGACGAGCAGTTTGGCTCGCTGTTCGTGGAGTCGTTCCAGCCGCTCACCGACTGGCTCGACGCCGGCGGCCAGGTCACGATCGAATACTCCCGGTTGAACCTGCTCAACGACAACGGCGACCTGCTGCCCCGCGGGCGCTTCGGGAGCTTCGACGCGGAGCCCCGCGGCTACCTGATCTGGCGCCCGCTGGCCGAGCTCGCCGTCGAGAGCGGGGCCAGCTTCCGCTACAAGGACTACGAGGAGAACAGCGGGGTCGACTCCCTCGACTACACCGAGTTCCGCGTCGACTCCTCGGTGAGCTACAAGCTCAGCCGCGAGCCACGCTCGCGGGTCAAGCTCAAATACCGCTTCCGCCACCGCGACTACCGCGAGCTGCGCGCGCGCGGGCGCGACGGAACCCTGCAGCCCAACAGCCCGCGCCTCGACCTCTACCGGCACCAGCTGAGCCTGACCTTCTACCAGGAGCTCGGCTTCGGCGAGCAGCAGCTGCGCCTGATCGCGACCCTCGGCAGCGCCTACAACTACGACGTTTTCAAGAACGACCGCAGCTATCGCGAAGGGTCCGTCGCGCTCCGCGCGCAGTGGTGGCCAGTCCCCGAGCGGACCCAGGTCTCCTTCGGCCTCCGCGGGGTCGCCCGCGACTTCCTCGTGCGCCAGGCCACCGAGTCGGGCGGGGGCCTGCGCCACCGCCTGCTCAGCGTCTCGCTCGGGGTCTGGCAGCAGCTCGGCAAGCTCCCCGTCGCCGTCTTCGCCAACGGCCGCGCCACCGTCTGGCGCTCGGGCGACGTCGGCGAGGACTACGACCGCTTCCTCGCCGAGGCCGGGGTCGAGGTCTTCTTCTAGGGGGCTCGGGACGAGCCCCC
>JAGQRJ010000214.1 GCA_020425635.1 Planctomycetota bacterium
CCGCTCGCCGGGGGTGGGCGACGAAGCCGGGAGGCTCAAGGCCTCGCGCTTGCCCTCTTCGAGGCGCTCGCGGTAGACGAAGGCGTAGTCGGTGCCGTCGAGCCAGGTGTAGACCTTGGCCAGCGGGAGCACGAGGCCCATGTGCGGCACGGCCACGTCGATCATGTTCTTGTAGGCCGAGATCCGCGCGAGGACCCCGATCAGCAGGTGCCCGTCGTCTCGGTAGATCCCGCCACCCGAGTTCCCGAAGATCGTGGGGGCGTTGATCATCATGTAGTCGACCCCCTCCATCTCCTTGCTGAGCGAGGTCAGCTCGCCCTTGGTCGGCAGGGGCGGGTAGCCCAGGGGGCAGCCGATCGCGTAGACGCTGGCGAAGATCCGCAGGGCGGTGAGCTGCTCGGGGGTCGCCAGGCGCGCCAGGTAGGGGTGCTTGACGCCCCGGACCTCGAGCAGCGCGAGGTCGAGCTCCTGCTGCTGCGCGACGACGTAGCCGTGCTCGGTCTGGTAGAGCTCGCCCTCGCGGTAGAAGTCGACCTCGAGCGGCGCCTGGTCCTCGCCGTCTTCGCCGACGTTGTCGGAGACGACGTGCCACGCGGTCAGGACGTAGCTGCAGGGCTCGCCCTCCCGCTCTCCGGTCCAGAGGACCGTGCCCGAGCCGACCTCCTCGAGGGCGTTCACGCGCACGGTCGGCCCCATGAGCTGGCGGTAGCGCGACTCGACGTCGGCGTTGGTGCGCGCCGCGTTCAGCAGGCGGCTGTGCTCTTCGGCCGCGCTGCGCAGCGCCCGCACCCGCTCTTCGAGGGCCGAGAGCTCGTCCTTGAAGGCGTGCTCCCCCTCGGGGTCGACCTGGACCTCGAGCGCGGCCGCGCGCGAGGTCAGCTCGCGCAGGGACTCGGCCTGCTCGGCGTCGCGGCGCTCGGCGAGCTCGAGCTCGGCCTGCACCCGCGCCTCACGCGCCGCGTTCTCGGCGGCGAGGGCCGCCACGTGATCCGAGGTCCGCAGCAGCTCCTGCCGCAGGACCCACACCATGCTCCCCAGGCCCACGAGCGACCCGCCGATCAGGGCGGTCGCGGTGACCCGCACGAACGTCTTCGAGACCCGATCCAAAGGCCCCTCCTCACCCTTCGACCATGACCGGGCGCGTCGCTCCGCGCAAGCTCCGTGAGGTCTATGTTCGGGTCACCGAACACGGCGGCCGCGCTGCAGGCTTTGTGCTGCCTCGCCCCCAGCGCGGGGTGCCCGGGCGAGGGGGAAAGTCTACGCCGCGTCCCGGGGCCTGCGCAGCGAGCTGCTGCGGGGGCTCCAGATCCGGTGCAAGAGCTCGCGCGCGACCTGCCGGTCGTCGAAGGGCAGGGTCTGGTCGCCCACGATCTGGCCCTGCTCGTGGCCCTTGCCCGCGATCAAGACCACGTCGTCGGGCCCGGCCACCTCGAGGGCGACCCGGATCGAGCGTCGGCGGTCGGGGTCCGCCGCGACCTCGTCGGGGCGGACGCACCCCGCGAGCACCTCGTCGATGATCGCCTGGGGATCCTCCGAGCGGGGGTTGTCGCTGGTGAGCAGCGCGAGGTCCGCCGCGCGCTCGACCGCGCGCCCCATGAGCGGGCGCTTGCCGCGGTCGCGGTCGCCGCCGCAGCCGAACACGACGAGGAAGCGCCCCCGCGCGAGGGGCCGCAGCGTCTCGACGACGCGGGTCAGGGCGTCGGGGGTGTGCGCGTAGTCGACGAGGACCGTGGGGGAGTCCGGCGGACCGGGGATCCGCTCCAAGCGGCCCGGCACCCCCTGGCTGGCCTCGAGCGCGTGGCCGATCGCCTCGGCCTCGACCCCCAGGGTCCAGGCCGCGGCCGCGGCCGCGAGGGCGTTCTCCACGTTGAACGGCCCCACGAGCGGCAAGAACAAGGGCAGCTCGCGGCCCGCGATCCGCAGCTGGATCCGCGTCCCCACGAGGCGCTCGTCGACGACCCGGGCCGCGACGTCGGCGCGGGCCCAGGCCCGGCGGTCCCAGCCGTAGGTCACCACGCGCCCGGGGGTCCTCGCGGACAGCTGCGCGGAGAAGGGGTCCGCGGCGTTGAGCACACAGGGCCGCCCCGGCGCGAGCTCGTGGAACAGCCGGGCCTTCGCGGCGCCGTAGGCCTCGAGGGAGCCGTGGTAGTCGAGGTGGTCGCGCGAGAGGTTCGTGAACACCGCGCAGGCGAAGTCGACGCCCGCCGCGCGCCGCTGGTCGAGGGCGTGGGAGCTGACCTCCATGACCAGGTCGTTGGCGCCCGCGGCCGCGGAGTCGGCGAGGGCGCGGTGCAGGCTCACGCAGTCGGGGGTGGTCTGGGTGGCCTGGGTTCGCCGCCCGCCGACCTGGTTGCGGATCGTCCCCAGCAGGCTCGCGGGGCGGCCGCTGGCCTCGAGGATCCAGTGCAGGAGGAAGGTCGTGGTCGTCTTGCCGTTCGTGCCGGTCACGCCGGTCACGCGCACGCGCTCGCTCGGCCGGCCGGCGACCTCGTGCGCGAGCAGCCCGAGCGCGAGGGCGGCGTCGGGCACCACGACGGTGGGCACGCCGAGCCCGAACAGCGGGCGCTGGGCGACCACGAGCGCCGCGCCGCGCTCGACCGCCTGGGGCGCGAAGTCCGCGCCGTCGACCGCGGTGCCCGGCACGGCGACGAACACGTCGCCCGGGCAGACGCTCCGCGAGTCGCCGACCACCTGCCGCGCGGGCAGGTCGGGCACGGGGGCCCCCGGGGCAACGACGTCGATCAGCTGCGGCAAGCGCATGCGCCCTCCTCTCACCCCCTCCTCTTCGGCGACCCGGGGCGCTTCGGTTGAGCCCTGCGGCCGAAAGGACTACGCAGGCGGCGCCCCGCGCCCCTCGGGGGCGGGCGCCTCCCCCCGGGTTAGGGCGTGAAAATCTCCGCGGAGGCAGTAGGGTTCAAGGGCAGCGAGGCCGGGGGTCATGCGCAACGAAGCCGTCTACGACGCACTCCAGCGACTGAGGGAGACGGGGCAACCCGCCGTCCTGGCGACCGTGGTGGGGATCCGTGGGTCCTCCCCGGGGGCGCTGGGCTCGAAGATGCTCGTGACCCGGGAGGGCGAGACGGTGGGCACGGTCGGCGGCGGCTGCGTCGACGGCATGGTCTACGGCGAGCTCTCCCGCGTGCTCGCCGAAGACCGTCCGCGCACGATCACCGTCGACCTCACCGAGAACGACGACCCGGAGCACGGGCTGATCTGCGGGGGAAAGGTAGAGGTCTTCTTGGAGCCGATCCTGACGACGCACCTCGTGATCTGCGGCTCGGGGCACATCGCCCACGCCCTGGCGGGCATGGCCCACGCCCTCGACTTTCGCGTGACCGTGCTCGACGACCGCGAGCAGTTCCTCAACGCCGAGCGCTTCCCCGAGGCCAAGCGCCTCGTGGGCCCGTTCGAAGAGCTCCTGGCCAGCTACCGCGCGCCCCACGGGGCGTTCGTGTGCGTGGTCACCCGCGGGCACCGCTACGACCAGCAGTGCCTGGAGTGGGCGCTGCAGCAAGACGCCCCGCGCTACGTGGGGCTGGTCGGGAGCCGGGCGAAGATCCGCAAGATCCTGCTCCGCGCCCGCGAACAAGGGCACTCGGAGGAGGCGCTGCGCTGCGTGCGCGCCCCGATCGGGCTGGACCTGGGCTCGGTCACGATCGAAGAGATCGCGGTCTCGATCGCCGCGGAGCTGATCGCCGTGCGCCGCCGCGGCGGCGGCGTGAGCCGCGACCTGCGCGAGCCCGGCGCCGTCGACCCCCGCGTGGCCAGCTTGCCGCCGGCGACCGAGCTCCCCCCCCGCCGCCCCTCGGTCACCCACGAGCCCTAGCAGCCCGTCACACGCGCGCGCCCCCGGCGCGCGCGGGAGCGCGGGCCGGGGGCGTGGGTGAGCCTGGCGACCTGGCCTACTCGAAGCCGAGGGCCTGCTTCACGGTCGGGGTGTGGTCCCAGCTGGCGGCCGCCTCGGGCAGCGCGTAGAGCGCGAACTGGTCGTTGATCGCGATCTGCTCGGCGACCTGCTCGCCGTGGGTCTGTCCCTTGAACGCCGCGGGCATGACCCAGAAGCGCTGCTGCTGCTCGCCGTTGAGGAAGGCCAGCTCGAGGCCGCGGTCGCCCCCGAGGCGGGTCCAGCCCTTGGGCGAGGCGATCTGCGCGCGCACGTCGGCGAGCTTCCAGGGCGCCGGGAGCTCCTGCTCCAGGTTGAGCTTCCACTCGTCGATCGGCACGAGGATCCCCGTGGGGTGCTTCTCGGCGAGGCGGTAGTCCGGGGTCTCCTGGCGCCGCGGGGGCAGCGGCGGCGGATCGCTGGCGCAGCCGGCGCAGAGGGCGAGGAGCAGGGCAGAGCAGAGCAAGCGGAGGTTCATGGGGTTCTTCCTTCGTTGACACCGACCGCGCTTCGTTTACGGTCGGGCGCGTGAAGCGACTGTGGCTTGGTTCGAGTGGGTGGATCTTGGTCGGCCTGGTGGGCTGCACCGCCTACCCCAGCGCGCTGTGGCGCGCGGGAGTGCGCCCGCGCGGCCCCGAGGCCGAGCTCGTCCGCGCTCCGGCGGCCGCGGCCGACGCGGTCGAGCTGTTCTTCAAGGAGGGCTTCGGCCCGCTGGAGCAGACCCAGCACGCGCGGACCTTCCTCTGCGGCACGACGCGCGTGCTGCGCAAGGCGCAGCTCCTGGCCCCGGAGGGCGACGGCGCCGCGGGGCTCCCCGCGCGGAGCTACGTGGTCCTGGGCGACGTCACGACCGAGGAGTTCCCCCGCGACGAGGCGGCGAGCCGGGTGCACGGGGAGCAGGTGTTCACGGTGCTGGGCCTGGGCACGGGGGCGCACGACCTGTTCGAGGTCGCCCTCGACCCCGCCTTCCGCCCGGACGCCCTGGCGCGGCTGCGCGACTACGCCGCGCGCCTGGGCGCGGACGCGGTGATCGACGTGCACCAGACGGGGTCCGCCGAGCACCACATGTGGCACGGGAACCAGGTCTCCCTCGACCTGCTCTCGACGCGCTCGCCGATCTACGCCAAGGTGCAGCTCCTCGACCTCCGCCTGCGCGACGTGCGCCTGCACGGGACGGCGGTGCGCTATGAGTAGGGCGCTGCTCGCGCTCCTGGCGACGCTGGCCGGGTGCGTGCCGATGTGCGACGGGGCGGCGGTCGTCGCGCGCGCGAAGGCGGGGGAGGTGGTGGCGCTCCACGAGCTCGGCGAGCTGGGGGACCCCATGGTCCCCAGCAACTCTCGCCCCGACCCCACTCCGCTGACGGCGTTCACGACCTTGATCCCGTTCCTCCAGGACCCCGACCCCACGCGGCGGTTGACCGCCCTCGAGGGCCTGCGCCGGTTGGCGCAGCGCTTCCCGAGCATGCAGCGGGATTCCTATGCAGACCTCTTCGACATTTCACTGGCCGATCCTGAACCCGAGATTCGCTGGCGCGCGTGCTGGGCCCTGGGGCGCCTGAAGTGCACCCGCCGCGGGCTCGGCGAGGCGACCCGGGATCCGGTGGCCCGGGTGGCCGAGCGCGCCTGCTGGGCGCTGGGCGAGTGCGAGGAGCGGCGCGGGGTCCCCCGGCTGATCGAGGCCCTCGAGCGCGAGCCCCTGGTGCGCGACGCGGCCTGCGCCGCGCTGGAGGCGATCACCCGGGCCGGACACGGACGAGACGTCGAGGCTTGGCGAACCTGGTGGGCGAGCGCCCGAAAGCGTTAGAGGACTTCATGACCGAGCGACCGCACGTGGTGGACATTACCGAGCTCAACTTCGAGCGCGACGTGATCGACCGCTCCATGGTGACCCCGGTCGTCGTGGACTTCTGGGCGCCCTGGTGCGGGCCCTGCAAGCTCCTGGGCCCCATGCTCGAGGCCCTCGCCAAGGAGAAGGCCGGGGCCTTCGTGCTGGCCAAGGTCGACGTCGACCAGGCGCCGGGCGTCGCGGCGGCCTTCGGCGTGCAGAGCGTGCCCATGGTGGTGGCCATGGTGGACGGCCAGCCGGTCTCGTCCTTCGTCGGCGCGCAGCCCAAGCCCGAGCTCGAGCGCTTCATAAACGCGCTGATCCCGAGCGAGACGGATCAGGCGGCCGAGGAGACCGCGGCCGTCGAGCGCGACGACCCGACCGCCGCCGAGGCCCGCTACCGCGAGCTCCTCGAGGGCGACCCCAAGCACGAGGGCGCGCTGGTCGGGCTGGCGCGGCTGTTGATCGGCCGCGGCGACTTCGCCGCCGCGGAGCCCCTGCTGCAGACGGTGGGGGAGGGGAAGGACGAGGCCGACGAGGTCGCCCGCCTCAACGCGCTGGTCGCGCTCCACACCCGCGCGCAGAGCCTCGCGCCGCGCGGGGAGCTCGAGGCGCAGGTCGCGGCGGACCCCAAGGACAAGGACGCGCTCTTCGCCCTGGGCTGCTCCCTGGCCGGCGGCGGCGACTACGAGGCCGCCCTCGAGCACCTGATCAAGGCCGCCCGCAGGAACAAGGCCTTCGCCAAGGAGACGGTGGCGCCGGCCATGGTCGAGGTGTTCAACGCCGTGGGCCAGCGCTCGGCCCTCGCCGACCGCTACCGCGACCTGCTCGCCATGGTCTTGTTCTAGGGAGCAACGACTTAGGCCGCGCCGTCGGTGCCGCCTGGGATACTCCCGCATGGCCTCGTTGTTTCCGCCCCCGGTCTGGCCCGAGCGCACGACCCGCTTCGCAGAGGCGGTGGCGGGGTTCTCGGCCTTCGGGCGCGGGGCCCGGCGCGCGCTCGAGCTCGAGGGCCTCGAGCGCCCCGTGCCCATGCACGTCAACGAGTTCTGGACCGCGCGCCAGCGGCAGTCGCACCCGCTGCACGAGGTCTCCTACCGGGCCTGCTTCAAGCCCCAGCTCCCCGGGTTCTTCGTGGAGCGGCTCACGGCCCCCGGCGAGCGCGTGTTCGACCCCTTCATGGGTCGCGGCACGACCCCCCTCGAGGCGGCGCTGCGCGGGCGCGTCCCCGCGGGCAACGACGCGAACCCGCTGAGCGCGGTCCTCCTCCGGCCGCGCCTGGCCCCGCCCCGGCTCGAGGAGGTCGAGGAGCGGCTCTCGACCCTCGACCTCGGCGCGGCCGGGGAGGCGCCCGAGGAGCTGCTGGCCTTCTACCACCCCGAGACCCTCGCCGAGCTCTGCGCCTTGCGCGGCTACCTCCTCGAGCGGGAGGCGAGCGGGGCCCTCGACGGGGTCGACGCCTGGATCCGCATGGTCGCGGTCAACCGCCTCACCGGCCACAGCCCGGGGTTCTTCTCGGTCTACACGCTCCCCCCCAATCAGGCGGTCAGCGTCGCGGCCCAGCGCCAGATCAACGCCAAGCGCCAGCAGGTCCCCGAGCCGCGCCCGATCAAGCCCCGGATCCTGAGCAAGACGCGCTCGCTGCTGCGCGGGCTGACCCCGGCCGACCGGGCCTCCCTGCTCGCGCTCGCGCCCCAGGCCAGCCTCAGCGCGGCCCCCGCGTCCGACGTGCCCCTCCCCGACGCCAGCGTGGCGCTCGCCGTGACCTCGCCGCCCTTCCTCGACGTGGTCGACTACCAGGCCGACAACTGGCTGCGCTGTTGGTTCTGCGGGATCGACCCCGCCGAGGTCGAGCTCACCACCCCCCGGGACCCCCAGCGCTGGGCCGACTCCATGCAGGAGACCCTCGCGGAGCTGCTCCGCGTCGTGCGCCCCGGAGGCCACGTGGCGTTCGAGGTCGGCGAGGTCCGCGGCGGAACCCTCGCGCTCGAGCAGCTGGTGCTCCCGCGCGCGGCGGCGGTCGGCTTCGTCCCGGTCTTGCTCATGATCAACGCGCAGGACTTCACCAAGACCGCCAACTGCTGGGGCGTGACCAACGGCAGCCGGGGCACCAACACCAACCGGATCAGCGTCCTCCTCCGTCCCTGAACGCACAGACCCCCGGAAGTTCGTAGGATGGCGGGTCCGAGGAGGATCCGTGAGCGACACCCACATCACGTCCGTGCTCAACGAAGCGCGCGTCTTCGCCCCGCAGCCCGAGTTCCGCGCCCAGGCCTACTGGCAGGACCTGGACGCCTACCGCGCGGAGCACGAGCGCTCGCTCCAGGACCCCGAGGGGTTCTGGGGCGAGGTGGCCAAGGAGCTCAGCTGGTTCGAGCCCTGGGGCAAGGTCCTCGAGTGGAACCTCCCCGACGCGAAGTGGTTCGTCGGCGGGAAGACCAACCTCTGCTTCAACTGCGTCGACCGCCAGGTCGAGTCGGGGCACGGCGACCAGCTCGCGATCCTCTGGGAGGGCGAGGCGGTGGGCCCCGACGGACCCGAGGTCCGGCGCCTGAGCTACGCCGACCTCCAGGCCGAGACCTCGCGCTTCGCCAACGCGCTGAAGGCGCAGGGGGTCAAGAAGGGCGACGTGGTCACGATCTACATGGGCATGGTGCCCGAGCTCGCGATCGCGGTCCTCGCCTGCGCCCGGATCGGCGCGCCGCACTCGGTGGTGTTCGGCGGCTTCAGCAGCCACGCGATCGCCGATCGGGTCGACGACGCCGACAGCAAGGTCGTGATCACCTGCGACGGGAGCTGGCGCCGCGGGAAGGTCGTGCCCCTCAAGGCCAACGTCGACGCGGCCTGCGAGCTGACCTCCAAGATCGAGACCGTGATCGTGGTCGAGCGCTGCGGCAACGAGGTCGCCATGCGCGAGGGCCGCGACCTGTGGTGGCGCGACGCCGTGCAGGGCGTCGACGCCGAGTGCCCCTGCGAGCCCATGGACGCCGAGGACATGCTGTTCTTGCTCTACACCTCGGGCTCGACCGGGAAGCCGAAGGGGATCGTGCACACGACCGGCGGCTACATGGTCTACACCTACCTCACGAGCAAGTACACCTTCAACCTCAAGCCCGACACGGGGCAGGTCTACTGGTGCACGGCCGACGTCGGCTGGATCACCGGGCACAGCTACATCCTCTACGGGATCCTGCCCAACCGCGTCCCGAGCCTGATGTTCGAGGGCGCGCCGAACTTCCCCGAGGTCGACCGCTTCTGGGACATTTGCGAGCGGCACAAGGTCACCCAGTTCTACACCGCGCCCACCGCGATCCGCGCGTTCATGAAGTGGGGCGACGAGGCGGTGACCAAGCACGACCTCTCGAGCCTGCAGCTCCTGGGGACCGTCGGCGAGCCGATCAACCCCGAGGCCTGGATGTGGTATCGCGAGGTCGTCGGCGGCTCGCGCTGCCCGATCGTGGACACCTGGTGGCAGACGGAGACCGGCGGCCACATGCTGACGCCGCTGCCGGGCGCGACCCCGACGGTGCCGGGCTCGTGCACGCTCCCCTTCTTCGGGATCGACGCCGCGGTGGTCGACGAGTCGGGCAACGAGGTCCCGCTCAACCGCGGGGGCCTGCTCGCGATCCGCAAGCCCTGGCCGAGCATGCTCCGCGGGATCCACGGCGACCGCGAGCGCTTCGTGCAGACCTACTTCTCGCGCCTGGAGGGCATGTACTTCCCCGGCGACGGAGCCCGCCGCGACGCCCACGGCAACTTCTGGATCATGGGCCGCGTCGACGACGTGATCAACGTCGCCGGCCACCGGCTGGGGACCATGGAGGTCGAGTCCGCGCTGGTGAGCCACCCCCAGGTCGTGGAGGCCGCCGTGGTCGGCATGCCCCACGAGATCAAGGGCACCGGGATCGCCGCCTTCGTGACCCTCGGCCCCGGGGTCGCCGCGTCCCCCGAGCTCAGCGCCACCCTCCAGGCCCACGTCGGCGAGGAGATCGGCGCGATCGCCAAGCCCGACCTGATCCAGTTCACCGACCACCTGCCCAAGACCCGCTCGGGCAAGATCATGCGCCGCCTGCTGCGCGACGTGGCCGCCAAGCGCGCGATCACGGGCGACGTCACCACCCTCGAGGACTTCAGCGTGCTCGAGACCCTGCAGAAGTATCAGGAAGACTGAGCCCCAGGGCGCCGGCCGCTTAGCCCGCAAAGCTCACCACGACGTGGTGAGTTTGCGGGGTAGCCGCCTGCGCAGCAGGCGGGCTGCGCCGGAGCGAGTCGGCGGCTCTGCCGCCGCGAGCGAGGCGCAAGCGACCGTGTGTACCCGGCCGCAGGCCGGGTCTCACTGTCTTGAGCAACACTGCTGGCCGCACTTCGAATCCACGAGCGGAGCGAGTGGTGAGGCGTGCGGGTCAGTCGCCGAGCTCGGCGCGCAGGCGGTCGGCGTCGTCGCGCATGGGGTGCTGCGCGGGGGCCAGGCGCTCGTACTGGTCCAGGTCCTCCAGCGCCCCCGCGCGGTCGTCGAGCGCGGCCTTCACGTGCGCGCGCATGCGGTAGGAGTCGGCCATGCGCGGACGCAGCGCGAGCGCGCGGTCCCAGGCCTCGAGGGACGAGGCGTGCAGGCCGCGCTGGTCCTCGGCGAGGGCGATCAGGCTCCAGCCGTCGACGCTCTCGGGGTCGAGCTCGACCGCCCGGCAGCCGTCGAAGTTCGCCCCCCAGTTGTCGGAGAGCCGCAGCCGCGCCGTGCCCCGAATCAGCCACGCCTCGAGGTCGAGCGGGTCCGCGTCGATCGCCGCCGTCGCCTCCCGGATCGCGCCGAGGTAGTCGGTGAGCCCCGCGAGCCGCAGGGCCTCGGCCCTCCGCGCCGCGCAGCGCGCGGGGTCGCGCTCCAGCTCGGGGAGCACGCCCTCCAGCGCGTAGACCCGGAAGCCGAGCAGGTCGTGGCGGTAGTCCCGCGGCGCCAGCCCCACGCCGGTGACTGAGAAGACTATGTTCGACCAGGTCTCCCGGAAGCTCCCTCCCGTGTAGCTGAAGGTACCAACCGGCAAATGCGACGCGGGCTTGTTGAACTCCGCGACCGAGGAGACCAGGTCGTAGACCCCGAACACCGAGCGGTCCTGCGGCCCGCTGCGGGCAGGGCTGAGCGCGCCCTCGGGGGCGACGAAGCTCGCGTCGAAGGCCTCCCCCCAGGGAAACAGCCAGCGGAAGGGGCCGCGCAGCGCCCGGGCGTACATTTCGGCCGTGGGCAGGCCCAGGAGCAGGGGGACCCGCGCCCGCAGGAGCTCCGCCCGCAGCCAGCCCAGGTAGCGGCCGACCTCGTCCGCCGAGACCCGCGCCACCGGCAGCCTCCCGAGGCCCGGGCTCAGGGGGCCGTCCGCGCGGGCCCGCTTGTTCCCCGTGGGCACCTGCGCGGCCGGGGGCCAGCCGAGGGCGCAGCGGTAGGCGTACCACCCCTCGAGCAGGACCTCGGTGCGCCCCGCGTAGAACCCCGCGACCTCGACGGGGACGTCGAGGACCTGGGAGTCTCCCCCGTTGCCTCCGTAGGTCCGCCCCGGGTGCACGTAGGCGAACTCGGCCCACCCCCAGCGGCGGGCGAGGAGGGCCGGGCGCGGCACGGCCAGGGCCTGCGGCGGACCCCGGCGCGCGACGAAGGGCACCGGGACGCGGCGGCTCGGGGCGTCGCCCCAGGCGACCTGGGCCAGGTAGCGCCCCGGGGGGAGCGCCACCGGGGCGCCGAGGGTCAGCCCCTCGAGCTCCTGGGCGACGTAGCGGCCCTCCGCGGGGTCGAGCGCGAGGCGCTGCAGGCTGGCCTTGGCTGACCCCCCGGCGACCTCGAGCCGCACCCGGGGCGCGGCCAGCTCGGGGGGCAGCGCGAGCCCCGCCCGGGTCACGCGCTCCGCCGCCTC